>JAKCBU010000047.1 GCA_021839095.1 Pseudomonadota bacterium
TTTTTCGACAGGCCATGGCGGGTGCCTCGCTGTATCCGGCGCAGGAGTGGGCGGCCCGTTGGCAGCTTTTGCAGGATTGTGGCAGGGACGTGCAACGCGCGGCGGTTTGATGTTCACGCACCGGCAGGAGCCGTGTCCCCAGGGTCGAGGCTCCTAAAATCAGTGGAAGATGGTGTGCAAAAAACCACCGGCCGACTGTTGCCGTTTTGCTACAGCACTCGACAGATGCTGGTTTTGCCGTTGCCGGCGCAAGCGCAGCAATCGCTTTTGCAATTCACGCTTGATGCGTTGCCGCTCGTGGCCCGCCATGAAGGAAGTATAGGTGGGGAAGCTGCGCACCCGGCGCAATGCAGCCAGAAGATTCGCGGTGCTGTCCATATCGGTCTCCGGTGTTTTGAGGAATATGGCAAGGGTAAGCAAAGCGCGTGCCAAAAAAATAATGGTCGTGAAAACAACCATCGGGAAGCGATGCCTGTCTCGGCGAGACCGAATTTGTCGTATTTGAGCGACAATCCTTCGTACCGCTGGTGAGATGCCATGATTTTGTTGGGGGGCACCGCTTCCCCGGTCAATGGCGCCGGAACGCGTCGAGAACGAGCAGCACGGCGCCGATGCTGATGGCGCTGTCAGCGATGTTGAAGTAGGGCCAATAGAGGCTGCCCCAATGGGCGCCGATGAAATCCACCACGTAACCGAGACGGATGCGGTCAATGAGGTTGCCGACGGCACCGCCCAGAATGAGGGCAAGCGACAAGGCGGTCCAGGTGGAGCCCGGCTTGAGGCGCCGCAAGATGGCGACGATGACCACCCCCACCAGGAACGCGACGCCGATGAGCAGCCAGCGTTGCCAGCCTCCGGCTCCGGCCAGGAAGCTGAAAGCGGCGCCGGTATTGTGGACGAGACGAAAATTGAGCAATCCGGGGATGACGACGATTCCTTGCCCCACCCGCCAGATATGGCTCAACCAGAGTTTGACGCCCTGATCCAGCAGAATCACTCCGAGCGACAGCCATAAATAACGTAGCATCAGCAGAACTCCCGCGTTTCGCCGGGCAGGGTGAGATTTTTGACGCAGCGCCCGCAAAGCTCCGGATGCGCGGGATGCGCCCCGACGTCGGGACGGCGATGCCAGCAGCGCACGCACTTTCGGGCATCGCTGCTGGCGGCCTGAATGACAATGCCGGGGAAGGCCTCATCGCATCCTTCCGGACGCTCCGCGTAGGGGCGCAGGATGCAGTCCGAACTGAGCAGGAGAAAGCGGAGTTCTTCCGCGCGCGGGGCGAGAAAATCCTGCCAGTCGTTGTCGGCGTACAAGGTGATTCGCGCGTCCAGGCCAGAACCGATCCTTTTTTCCTGACGCAGGGGTTCGAGGGCCGCGTTCACGGCATCGCGCAATTGGCTTAGCCGTCCCCAGTGCGCCATGAGCGCGTCGCTGTCAGCGGGCAGTGCGATTTCTGGATATTGCGCGAAAAAGACGCTGGGTGCCGCCCGTCCGCCCATGCCGGTCCAGATCTCCTCGGCGGTAAAGCTGAGGATGGGCGCCATCCACACGACCATCGCCTCGAGCATCTGCCGGAGCACGGTTTGCGCCGAGCGTCGCGCCCGCGAAGCCTGGGGGGTGGTATAGAGGCGATCCTTGAGGACATCCAGGTAGAGACCGCCCAACTCCACCGAGCAAAAGTGATGCAAGCGTTGTTGCACACGGAGGAACTGGTACTCCGCGTAGTCCGCGCGGATCTCCTCCTGCAGCAGGGCCGTGCGTGCCAGCATCCACCGATCCATCTCCAGCAATTCCGCGGTGGACAGGGCATCGCTGGCAGGGTTGAAATCATTCGTGTTGCCCAGCATGTAACGCGCCGTATTGCGGATCCGGCGATAACTGTCACCGAGTTGTTTGAGGATGGCTTCGGAGATGGGGATTTCGCCGCGGTAATCCTCCGAGGCCACCCACAGACGCAGGAGGTCCGCGCCATGGCGATCGATGATTTCCTGGGGCGCTATGACATTGCCGATCGATTTGCTCATCTTGCGGCCTTCGCCATCGACGGTGAAACCATGGGTGAGCACCGCCTTGTAGGGCGCCCGCCCGCGACTGGCCACGGACTCCAGCAGGGAAGACTGGAACCAGCCGCGGTGTTGATCGGAACCTTCCAGATAAAGATCCGCCGGACTGTGTAGTTCCGGCCTTTGCTCCAGCACGAAGGCGTGCGTGCAGCCAGAGTCGAACCAGACATCGAGGATGTCCGTGACCTTGTGGAAATGGTCATGGCCGCACGCGCCGCAGCGGGCGTTGGCGGGCAGGAAATCCTGGTCGGGCTGGTTGAACCAGGCATCCACCCCGCCCGCCTCCACCGCCTGCGCGATGCGCTCGAAGGTGTCGGCGTCGCGCAGGGGCTCACCACACTGGGCACAGGAGAAGAGCGCGACGGGTACGCCCCAGGCGCGTTGCCGGGAAATGCACCAGTCCGGCCGTTGCGCGATCATGCCCGCAATGCGTTCCTTGCCCCATTCCGGAATCCAGCGGGTCGCGTCGATGGCCTCTGTGGCCCGTTGACGCAGATGATGATTGCTCATGCTAATGAACCACTGCGGTGTGGCGCGGAAGAGCAGGGGGGTCTTATGACGCCAACAGTGGGGATAGCTGTGGCGAATTTTCTCGACGTGGAGCAGGACCCCGCGTTCGCGCAGCAGGGCGGGCACTTGCTCATCGGCTTCCTGTACGGTGATGCCGCCCAAGCCCAAAGGCAGATCGTCCTTCAGGCGGCCACTGCCGAGCAGAGGGCTGTCCACTGGCAGACGATAATGGCGGGCCGCCTCATAATCATCCACGCCATGGGCGGGAGCGGTATGCACGCAGCCGGTGCCGGCTTCCAGGGTGACATGTTGACCGAGAATGACCGGCACCCGGCGCTCCAGGAAGGGGTGCTGGAGCAGCAGCCCTTCCAGTGCCGCTCCGGGAAATTCGGCGAGGGTGGCCTCCTCAGGGTGCCCGTAGCGGGCGAGCGCCGTTTCCGCCAGTGCCGCGGCGAGAATCAGGTGGCGATGACCCGCCCGCAGCAGGCGGTAGGTGTACTCGGGGTGCAGGGCAACGGCCTGATTCGCTGGCAGGGTCCATGGTGTCGTGGTCCAGATTACCACTTCGGCGGCCACCGTGGTGGTGAGTCCCAGGCGCTGACGGAGGTCCGCGGGGTTCGCCACCGCAAAGGCGACATCCATGGATGGACTCGTGCGATCCTGATACTCGACCTCCGCTTCGGCCAGAGCGCTGCCGCAATCCACGCACCAGTGCACCGGCTTGGCGCCGCGCACCACCTGGCCATTGACGGTCAGGCGGCCCAGTTCACGGAGGATATTCGCCTCGGCCTGAAAGTGCATCGTCAGATAGGGCTTGTCCCAGTCCCCGAGGAGACCGAGACGCTCAAAATCCTGCCGCTGAGCGATGATTTGTCCTTCGGCATAGGTGCGGCAAGCATTCCGAAAAGCCTGGGCGCTGACCCGCTCGCCGGGTCGCCCCAGTTCCTTTTCCACCTGAATCTCGATGGGCAGGCCATGGCAGTCCCAGCCCGGTACATAGGGCACCCGATAGCCTTCGCTCAACTTGCTCTTGTTGATGATGTCCTTGAGCACTTTGTTGACGGCATGGCCAATGTGAATCTTTCCGTTGGCATAGGGTGGGCCATCGTGCAGGATGAACACAGGGCATTCCGCGCGGGCTTTCTGCAACGCGCCGTAGAGATCATGCTCTTGCCAGTGCGCGAGGATGGCGGGCTCGCGTTCCGGCAGCTTGCCCTGCATGGGGAAATCGGTCCTGGGAAGGTGAAGGGTCTGCTTGTAGTCCATGATTATTCAGCATCCTGGGGGTGTTCGGCGAAAAATTTTCGGGTGTTTGCGACGTCGCGATCAATGGCGGCCTTGAGCGCATCCAGGTTCGCATATTTTTCTTCATCCCGCAGCTTATGGCGCAACTCTACGGATACCCTCTGTCCGTAGAGATCGGGGCTGCCATCGAGACAGTGCGCCTCCAGGACGGGTTGCCTGCCGCCCACGGTAGGGCGCAGGCCGATACTGATCGCCGCAAGCCAGATCCCCCGCGCACTCGAGAGGCGTCCCGCAAAAATCCCCTGTACCGGCACCGGGCGGCGATTCAGTGAAATGTTTGCGGTCGGAAAACCCAGTGTGCGACCGAGATGGTCGCCATGCACGACGCGTCCGCAGAGCGCATAGGGGCGTCCCAGCCAGGTCTCTGCCCGCACCAGGTCGCCGCGCTGCAAAAAGGCGCGAATCCCGGTGCTGCTCACGCGCTCCCCATCTATCAGAAAGGGCGCCTGCTCCTGCACGCTATAGCCATAGCGTTCCCCATAGTGGCGGAGCATGTCGAGATCGCCGCGACGTTCGGCTCCAAAGCGAAAATCGTGGCCGACACTGAGCAGGGCGGTACGAAGCTGCCGCACCAGTATCCGGGCGATGAAGTCCTCGGCGGGCAGCCTGGCCAGCGATTGGTTGAAAGGCAGACAATGTATCCTCCGCACCCCCGCCTGGCGCAGGGCCACCACTTTTTCACGCAGGCTGCTCAGTCGGGGCGGCGCATCCGTCCCCAGAAAAAACTCGCGGGGCAGCGGCTCGAAGGTGAGTACCGTCGTCGGCAGGCCGCTCCGCCGCAGGGTGTTCAGCAGCGCCTGATGACCCCGGTGCACTCCGTCGAAATTGCCAATGGTGACGGCCTGTGGCGCGTCGGCGGGGCAGCGGCTGCGACGATGGAGGATGGGGGAGGAATGCATGCGCTTCGATCGGTCCGGATTCGCAAAAACGCCGACATCTTAGCGTAAAAATGCGGATTACCCTAGATTGCGCCACAGTGCATCATTCTTTACGGCGCCTTTCCTTCGTCGGAGGCGGCCCAGCCGGGCTGGCGCTCCCGCAATATCTCCGGCAAAGGACGCCGTTGGCCAAAGCCTTGGGTATAGCCATGGTAAAAGCCGAGCGCCATTTCCGGGTAGCGCCAGCAGAGATAGCCGTCGCCGGTATCGAAATCCAGCAACCACAGTCCGGAAACCACCACCCCCAGCCGTTCCATCTTGTTGATCCAGCGCTGGACGATGGCTTCATAGCGTTTTTCCTGCTGACTCAGGGCTTCATGGTGGTGCATGCGGGCTTGCATGGATTCCAGTACGGGGGCCAGCGCGTCATGGGCCTGTGCCGTGATGAAACGGATCAGGGGCAAGAGCATCTCGGCCTCGTGCAGGGTAAAAATCCTGACTTTACCGGGCCGCTGAATGGCGAAGATCGCATCACCGTGTCCGTGCGGTCCGTCGGGCTCAGCCACGAGACGGCCCCCGTCGATAGAGCGCGCGCAGTTCATGAATGTCCAGCCACCAGGCACCGGTCAAGTACACCGTGGCGGCGAGGAGCACCAGGCCCAGCACGTGCACCAGCCGCGCCCAAAACGACAGCGATAGCCAGAAGGCCGTATCGCCCCGCAACGAGAGCAGGATCATGCCCATGATCACGGCTAATCCGGCGGATTTGAGCAGAAGCGCCGGCCAGCCGGGCTGCGGCTGATAGAGCCCGTCGCGGCGCAAGCGCTGCCAGAGCAAAAGGGTGTTGACCAGTGCGGCGCTGCTTGTCGCGAGGGCCAAGCCCAGTTGTTGCAGCGGCCACGCCAGCATAAGACTGATACCCATGTTGACCGCGATGCTGATCATGCCGAAACGCACCGGCGTACGGGTATTTTGGTGGGCATAAAAGGCCGGTGCGAGCACCCGTGCCGCGATGATCGGCAAGATGCCGAGGCCGTAGCCCATCAGGCTGAGGGCGCTTTGCCGGGCATCCTCCGCCGTATAGGCGCCATAACGGAACAGGCTGATCAGTAAGGGTTGGGCCAGGATGAGCAGGCCAACGGTGGCGGGCAGGCCGATGAGCCACGTGAGACGCAACGCCCAGTCCAGAGTGTTCGGGAATTGCGGTGAGCGTTCCGCGGCCTGCCGGGAGAGCAGCGGTAGTACCACGGTTCCCAGCGCCACTCCAAAGACGCCCAGGGGAAACTCCACCAGACGATCGGAATAATACAGATAAGACACCACGTTCGCCCCCACCAAGGAAGCGAGAATGGTGTTCAGAAACAGATTGATCTGTGCTACGGACGCGCCAAAGGCCGCGGGTCCCATGAGTCGCAGCACTTTGTTCACGCCGGGATCGCGGCGGCGCAGGCGGGGCCAGTGCAGATGCCCGACCCGCTTCAGCGCCGGCAGTTGAAAACAGAGCTGCACCACCCCGCCGATAAACACGCCCCAGGCCACGGCGAGGGCGGGTTGGTGCAGATGCGGCGCCCAGAAGAGAGCGGCCGCGATGATGCTGAGATTCAGGAAAACCGGGGTGAAGGCGGGCACGGTAAAATGCCCGTAGGTATTGAGTACGCCGCCCGCCAGCGCCACCAGCGAGATAAAGAAGAGGTAGGGGAAGGTGATACGCAGCAATTCCACGGTGAGGTGAAACTTGTCCGGATTGTCCACGAAACCGGGCGCGATGGCATAGACCACGGCGCTCGCCCCCAGTATGCCGACGAGGGTGACGACCGCCAGGGTAAGGGCCAGCCAGCCCGCCACGTCCGCGACAAAAGTTCTGGTTTCCTCGACGGAACGGGTGACCCGATACTCGCCCAGCACCGGGACGAATGACTGAGAAAACGCCCCCTCACCGAACATGCGCCGGAATAAGTTCGGGACCCGGAAGGCGACGAAAAACGCATCGGCCATTTCGCCCGCCCCGAAGAGCCGCGCCAGTATCACGTCGCGGGCAAAGCCCAGCAACCGCGACACCATGGTATTGCTGCCCACCTTGAGCACGCTGCGCAGAGGATGGTGGATGGTCACAGCGCGACAACCGTCAAATGGAGAGGAGGGTTCATCGTGCTGATTCTGGCACGCTGTCCGGGCAGCGCCAAGAGCGCATCGCCGCATTCCGCGAAACAGCGATATTTCACCCGGTGGTTTGGGGTTGCTTGGTTTGGATCATCTCCTGCATAAGTTCCGCAAGCCCCTCCTCCAGAGTGACTTGCGGTTTCCCCAGGCGTTTAATCATCGCCCCATTTTGCGCGACCGAGTGGCGGATGTCGCCGGGAATATTGGGTGTGTGACTCAGTACGATTGCGCTTCCGAGGATCCGTGTCATGACCTCCGTCAGTTGTCGGATCGTGATAGCCTGCCCCCCGGCGATATTGAGTACCCCGACGTAATCACTCGACAATGCGGCAACATTCGCCCGCGCGACATCGCGGACATGAATGAAATCCCGTTCCTGCAAGCCATCGCCACGCACTGTCAGAGACCGGCCCGCGAGAAGCATATGGATAAACTTGGTAATTACCCCGCTGTAGGGAGAGGTGGGATCCTGTCGGGGACCGTAAACATTGAAGTAACGCAGCCCAAGCTGCGATGTGCCGTGCAGGCGGGTATAGAGGGATGCGTATTGTTCATTGGTGACTTTCTCCAACCCATAGGGAGAAATGGGAC
>JAKCBU010000048.1 GCA_021839095.1 Pseudomonadota bacterium
CCGATCTCAACATCCATCTGTGTACCATTCGCGATTTCGAATCCTTGTGCCACGCCAACGGCATCGTGATCCACCAGCGGATTGTGCTGAACGATCAACGTCGCGAAACTTGGCTTAATCGCCTGTTACCCAATCTTTTCGGCGAGGTGGCCCTCTATCGCTGCGCCCTGAGGGCGCGCTAACCTGCGGCAGGAAAATACCATGTCCTTGGAACTCATCGGTTTTCCACTTTGTCCCTATGTACAGCGCTCGGTCATCACGTTGTTGCATAAACAGGTGAGTTTTACCCTGACCCATATCGACCTCGCGCACAAGCCGGAGTGGCTTCTGGCGTTATCACCCATGGGCAAGGTGCCCTGCCTGAAAATTGATGGATGCACGGTACTCTTTGAATCACAGGTCATCAATGAATATCTGGACGAGACCATTGCCCCCGCCCTGCATCCCACTGATCCTCTGGAGCGGGCGCAACATCGCGCTTGGATTGCCTTCGGCAGTGAAATCCTCGGGGATCAATTTCAAATGATGGTGGCACAAGGCGACGAGCGTTTCACCGCGGCCAGTCGCCAGCTTTTTGAGAAACTGGAGCGACTGGAAAGAATCAGGGGAACCGGTGCATTCTTTGCCGGTGAATCCTTCAGCCTGGTCGATGCCGCACTGGCACCGCTCTTCATGCGCATGGAAATCCTTCATGCCCTGCGTCCGTTGCCACGCTGGGAATCCTTGGACAAACTGCGGCGCTGGACGGCACGACTCATGGAGTTGCCGGAGGTCGCCGGATCGGTAACAGCGGATTTTCCGAATCATTTGCACCACTATCTCAGTGATAGGGGCAGTCTGTTATTGCGCTCCGCCTAGGACAGCGCAATACCGGGGTTTCACCTGACACGTGAAGGAGTCATCAACATGAGCGAGCAGCACGCGAACGGGGCGCCGGATCAGGCGCCAGCGCCAACCACCCATTTCGGTTACCAGGAGGTATCGGAGACCGATAAGGAACAGCTCGTCAAAGACGTGTTCACCAGCGTCGCGCACAAATACGACCTGATGAACGACCTCATGTCTCTCGGAGTACATCGCCTGTGGAAGCGTTTCACCGTCGGCCTTGCCCGTCCCCGCCCGGGGCAGTGCGTGCTCGACCTTGCGGGCGGCACGGGTGACCTCGCCGCGGCGATTTATCCACGTGTTCAGCCCGGGGGCTCGATCGTGGTTGCCGATATCAACCCGGACATGCTCGCCGTAGGAGAAAACCGCTTGGCCGACAAGGGGATCATCGCTGGCGTCGAGTTTGTCGAGACCAATGCCGAAGCCCTTCCCTTCCCCGATCGCGCGTTCGATCTGGTCACGCTGGCCTTCGGGATCCGCAACATGACCCATCCGGAGCGGGCACTGAGTGAGATTCATCGCGTGTTGAAGACCGGAGGCCGGGCGCTTATTCTGGAGTTTTCGCACCCGCGCTGGCCAGGATTGCAGAGTCTTTACGACCTCTACTCCTTCAATCTGCTGCCGCGTCTTGGGGAGCTGATCGCCAAAGACCGGGAGAGTTACCAGTATCTGGTGGAATCCATCCGCCGCTTTCCCGATCAGGAAACCTTCAAGACCATGATGGAGCATGCCGGACTGGCACGGGTCGAGATCTTCAATCTTTCCGGCGGGATTGTCGCACTGCACCGCGGATTCCGGATGGATTGATGAATCTCATTCATGACCACCCCTAAAAATTCCCTCTTGAGCCCGCTGACGCGGCAGGGCATCATGGCCGCAATTTTCACAACGGAGTAAATGCCCATGGCCTCGATCCACAATCTCGGTTTCCCCCGTATCGGTCACAAGCGCGAACTGAAGAAGGCGCTGGAGAGTTTCTGGTCCAGGGAAATCGACGAGAAAGCATTGCAGTCGCGCGCGGCGCAGTTGCGGGAGCGTCATTGGCGGATCCAACAGACCTGTGGCCTGGACCAGGTGCCCGTGGGCGACTTCAGTCTCTATGATCATATGCTCGACATGAGCTGCACCCTCGGTGCCATCCCGCCCCGTTACGGTTTCTCCGGCGACCAAGTGGGCCTCGATACCTTCTTTGCCATGGCGCGCGGCTCCAGCACCCAGCCTGCCATGGAAATGACCAAATGGTTCGATACCAACTATCATTTCATCGTTCCGGAATTCCACGCGGGTATGGATTTCCACTTGGCCAGCGACCGTATTTTCACCCAGGTGAAAGAGGCGCACGCACTGGGACTGAAGGCCAAGCCGGTGCTGGTCGGCCCGATCACCTATCTGTGGCTGGGCAAAGAGAAAGACCTCCAAGCCGAAGCCCGTCACGAGACCCAGCACCATCATGACGACAGCGCCTGTCATGGCCACGCTGCGCCGGCAGGCAACGCCTGTTTTGACCGTCTGACCCTGTTGCCCAAGGTGCTGCCGGTTTACGCCGAAATTCTCGCGCGCCTGGCGGAACTGGACGTGGAGTGGATACAGATGGACGAACCCGCCCTGGTGCTCGATCTGCCCCAGAACTGGATCCAGGCGCTGGATACGGCATACCGGACCCTGAGCCAGAGCAAAGCGCCCAAGGTATTGTTGGCCACCTATTTCGAGTCCGTTGCCGATCACGCCAAACGGCTCAAGGCCCTGCCCGTCGCCGGTCTGCACCTGGATTTGCGCCGCGCCCCACAGCAGTTGGACGAATTCCTGCCCGGGTATCCGGCCGACAAGGTGCTCTCCCTGGGCGTGGTCGATGGCCGTAATGTGTGGCGCACCGACTTGGACGCCGCGCTGGCACTCGTGCAGCCCGCCCACCGGCAGCTCGGCCATCGTCTTTGGGTGGCGCCGTCCTGCAGTCTGCTGCACACCCCGGTGGATCTCAGCCAGGAGACGGAATTGGACGCCGAACTAAAGTCCTGGCTGGCTTTCTCCGTGCAAAAGCTGGACGAAGTCGCCATCCTCGGCCGCGCACTGGATCAGGGCGTGGAGTCCGTGGCCACGGAACTGGCTAGTGCTCGCGCCGCCGTCGCTTCCCGCCACGGATCACCGCGCATTCACAACCCTGCCGTCGCCCAGCGCCTGAAAGACCTGGGCCAGGACGATGGCCGGCGCAACAGTCCCTTCCCGGTGCGGGAAGCAGCACAGCGGGCGCGCTTCAAACTGCCGGCTTTCCCGACCACCAGCATCGGCAGCTTCCCCCAGACTCCGGAAATCCGTAAGGCTCGCCTGCAAAACCGCAAGGGTGAACTGAGCGGCACCGATTACCAGAAGGCCATGGAAGCGGAAATCGCGCTGGTGGTAAGGGAACAGGAACGCCTGGGTATCGATGTGCCCGTGCATGGCGAGCCAGAACGCAACGACATGGTCGAGTATTTCGGTGAACAGTTGGCGGGCTTCGCCTTCACCCGCCATGGCTGGGTGCAAAGCTACGGCTCGCGTTATGTCAAACCGCCGCTGATTTTCGGAGATGTCTCGCGTCCCGCGCCGATGACCGTGGCCTGGAGCACCTATGCCCAGTCTCTGACCAGACGCCCGATGAAGGGCATGTTGACCGGCCCGGTGACCATCTTGCAGTGGTCCTTCGTTCGGGATGACCAACCCCGCGAGCGTACCGCGCTGCAGATCGCCTTGGCCATCCGCGACGAGGTCAAAGACCTGATCGACGCCGGTATCGGTATCATCCAGATTGATGAACCAGCCTACCGCGAAGGCTTGCCCCTCAAGCGCAAGGATTGGGACTTATACTTGCACTGGGCCTCACGGGCCTTCCGCATCTCGGCGCAGATTGCCCCTGATGATGTGCAGATCCATACGCATATGTGCTACTCGGAATTCAACGATATCCTGCCCGCCATCGCCGCCATGGACGCCGACGTCATCACCATCGAGACCTCGCGTTCGCAAATGGAGTTGCTGGACGCATTCGCGACCTTCAACTACCCCAACGAAATTGGTCCCGGCGTATACGACATCCACTCCCCGCGCGTGCCCGGCGTGGAGGAAATGGTCGGCCTCATGGAGAAGGCGGTCAGCGTGGTCCCTGCCGAGCGCTTGTGGATCAATCCCGACTGCGGCCTGAAAACCCGCAAGTGGGCGGAAGTCACTCCCGCCTTGGAGAACATGGTGGAAGCGGCCAGGCAGATACGCGCCCGTCATGCCTGAATAGGGGTTCAATCGGCACGAAGGGCCCCCTCTGGGGGCTTTTTTGTGGCCGATTTCCAGCATCATCAAATGGCTTGATGCGCATTGAAACTTGTTGATAGAGTCCAAGTCTAACCTAGACCCTGAGCTGCGTGTCCATCCATAACGAGGGAGTGATAACGATGAGCGACGATATGACCAACGCCATGGTCGACGGCTTCAAGGCTTTCCACCGCACCTACTACGTGGAGCGACCGGATCTTTTCGATACCTTGGTGGAACAAGGACAAAACCCGAGGGTCATGCTGATAGGCTGTTCCGATTCCCGGGTCACCCCGACCGCACTGTACGGCAGCGAACCAGGCGACATTTTCGTCGTGCGCAACGTGGCCAATCTCGTCCCTCCGGCGGAGCAGGACGGTCATCTTCACGGTACCAGCGCCGCAGTGGATTTTGCGGTCGGCCACCTGGAGGTAGAGCACATCATCGTAAACGGTCACTCCCATTGCGGCGGCATAAAAGCGCTATTGAACGGCGCCGAAGGCAAGTATGTCGGCCCCTGGGTCGAAATCGCCAGGGATGCGCACGCCGATGTGATGCGGGAATATGCCGATGCCAGCCCGGACGAACAGGCGCGGGCATTGGAGAAAGCGAGCATCCTGGTCTCTCTGGAAAACCTCCTGACTTTCGACAGTGTGCGCCGCCGGGTGATACGCGGCGCGTTGCAATTGCACGGCTGGTATTTCGACATGGAGGAAGGCGCCCTCCTGGCTTATGACGCCGGGAAACGCCAATATGAACGGCTCGCCTGAGGATCACCCATGACAAACAGTGTGAGTACTTCGCCGCTCAAGAACCTGCGTGCCGATGTGCCCGCCGCCGTGGTCGTGGCCCTGGTGGCGATGCCGCTTTGTCTGGGCGTCGCCCTCGCTTCAGGGACACCGCTGATTGCCGGACTGATCGCTGGCATCCTGGGGGGCATGCTCGTCCCTCTGTTCAGCCGTTCGCAACTGGCCGTCAGCGGCCCGACACCCGCCATCGTCGCCACTGTGCTGGTGGCCATGCAGACCCTGAGTTTTCCCGCTTTCCTACTGGCGGTGCTCATCGCCGGCGTCATTCAGATTGGTTTGGGCATTATTCGGGCGGGGGTCATCGCGTATTTTTTCCCTTCCGCGGTCATTCAGGGCATTCTCTCAGCAATCGGCATCATCATCATTCTCAAACAGTTTCCCTACGCCATCGGTTTTGATCTGGGAGAGTTCGGCAGTCAGGATTTCGTCAGTGCGCACGGCGAGAACACCTTCACCGGGGTGATCGCCGCCCTGATGCATCTGGAATGGGGAGCGCTGCTGATCAGCGTCCTGGCGCTTTCCATCCTCATCACCTGGGACAACGTGGCGCTATTGCGCAAACAGGCTTGGTTATCCGGACCGCTCATGGCGGTGGTTTTTGGTACCTTGCTCAACACCCTGTTCGTCCATGTCCTTCCGAGCCTGGCCGTCAGTGGCCACAACTTGGTCAATTTGCCAGTCATTCGCTCCTTCGCAGACTTCCGGGGTATGCTGCAACTGCCGGATTGGGGAATGATCGGATCGAAAACCGTTTGGGTGACCGCCATCACCCTCACCTTCATCGCCAGCTTGGAAAGCCTCTTGTCCATCGAAGCAGCGGATAAACTGGATGCCTTCAAACGTCGAACGCCACTGGACCGGGAACTGCTGGGGCAAGGCATCGCCAATGTGGCGAGCGGCTTGGTCGGCGGCCTGCCGGTGGCGGCGGTCATCGTGCGTAGCACGGCGAATGTGGCCGCCGGGGCACGCACCAAGGCCAGCGCCTTTCTGCACGGACTTTTCCTGTTGCTGGCGGTGTTGTTCCTGGCGACCCTGATGAACCGGATTCCGCTGGCCGCCCTGGCGTCCATCCTCATTTTCGTCGGCTTCAAGCTGGCACACCCCGGCATATTCAACCGGATGTTTCGGCTGGATAAATCTCAGTACCTGCCGTTCATAATCACCATTGTCGCCATCCTGTTCACCAGCCTCATTACAGGGGTGGTGGTTGGTTTGCTGACGGGTGTGTTCTTTGTGCTCAAGGCCAATTATCACAGCGCCATAGAAATCGGCCGGGAGGGGTCAACCTACAAAATATCCCTGAATCGAGAAGTCACCTTCGTCAACAAAGCGAAGTTGTCCCACATCCTCGAACGCCTTCCCAAAGGCGCGGAAGTCATCCTGGATGGGGAACAGGTCGGCTTCATCGATCACGACGTACTGGAAGTGATCAGAGATTTTGAACGCTCGGCGGAACTGCGCAACATCCGTCTGCGGGAGCAAGGCTTCGATACCCCGGTGTTGATGGCGACAGTCTGACCCCGGGTCGGCGCGGCAACGGTGTCAGGGACCCCTGTGACGCCCCTCGTTGCCGCGCGCCTTTTTTCTCGACCGACTTCGGGGGCGTAGTGGCTCACATGCTCGTCTGAGCCGGTAAGGCCGCCTTCCTCCCCGATTGCGGTGTTGGCGGTCAAACTCACTTGACCTTAATACCCTAACAACGGTATCTTACCGGGCCTTTCCGGGCAGTATCGGCAAAACCCATGTTGGAGGTTTGTGATGTACGCGGTCATTGAAAATGGTGGCAAGCAGTATCGAGTGGCAGTGGGCGACAAGCTCCGGCTCGAAAAGATGGAGGCAGCACCCGGCGCCGAACTCGCATTCGACCGCGTCCTGATGCTGGGTAGTGGCGACACGGTTCAGGTCGGCCAGCCTCTGGTGGCGGGTGCATCGGTGAAGGTCACGGTACTCAGCCAGGGACGTGCCAAAAAGGTGCATATTTTCAAGATGCGTCGGCGCAAGCATTATCGCAAGCAGCAGGGCCATCGCCAGTATTTTACCGAAGTCCGTATCACCGGCATCGAAGCCTAAGGAGCACCATCATGGCACATAAGAAAGCGGGCGGTTCTTCCCGCAACGGTCGCGATTCAGAATCCAAGCGTCTGGGCGTCAAGCGCTACGCCGGACAGGAAGTCATCAGTGGCAATATCATCATTCGTCAGCGTGGCACGCAATTCTATCCGGGCGCCAATGTCGGTATCGGCAAGGATCATACCCTCTTCGCCACGGCGGAAGGGGTCGTGAAATTTGAGCGCAAGGGCCCACGCCAGGTGCGCACCGTCAGCGTCGTTTCAGCGACCTGAGCGGACAGA
>JAKCBU010000049.1 GCA_021839095.1 Pseudomonadota bacterium
TCAATCAAACGGAAAAATGCCCACTGGCCCGCGAGTTGCGTGCCTTATTACGCAAGAATGGCGCTTCCTTGGACCTCCAGACGGTATTTTCCGACGAGTCGCCGCGCCCGACGGCCCCTCCCGCGGGAGGGGCCGGTTCGGGCGCGCGGGCGAAGACGGTCAATGGCACCATTTCTTTCATGCCTGCACTTTTCGGTGTGATATTGTCCGGCCTTATTCTCCACCATTTGTTAAAGACTGGCGAAAATCTCAATGTTGTCTAAATAAGAGGGAACAGAGATCATCATTGCTATCGTATAAAAATATAATTAAACGATGATAGTCTGCGTACCTTTATTGATGGACTGACTGCAACGAGTAGAGGCGCTGGTCATGACGACAAAATTTATGAGTACAGAGTGGATTCGCCTGGTGGGCAAACAGTGGGACATGTATCCGGAGATCCAGAAAGACCTCAAAAACTTCAATGCGACCTGGGAGTACTACATTGAAGATCGCCCGGACATCCCGCATGTCATGCTTTTCTGCAAGGCGGGCAGGATCATTTACGCGGGTCCTTCGGACGGGCGCCGCCGGGATTTCATCATGTGGACGACGATGGAGCACTGGAAACAGATCCTCTCCGGAGAGATGAGCGGAAAATCGGCGTTGATGACTCGACGGCTTAAATTCAAAGGATCTATGATGACGGCCATGAAATACATGACGCCCTTCAATATCCACCTCAATATTCTTGGTGAGATTCCGGTAGATTTCGATATTTGAGGGCCTGCGCTATGTTACCTTCCGATGCCTCCGGAGAAACCACGCTGAATTTTACGGTGGATCCCAACTATTCCGGAAAAAATCTTCCGGGATGGTTTTTGGTGAATACCTATTTACAGCGTCATCTTGGACAAACGATGCATTTTCAGCCGCATGATGGTTTTGATACCTGTCGTGCCGCAGTGCTCGCCAACCATTATGATCTGGTCTACGCAAATCCTTTCGATTGGGTGCAGTACGTGCAAAAGCTGGGTTTTGTGCCCATCGCCAAACCCCGCGACCATTTTGACGAGGTATACTTATGCACTGCGGCGGCTGGCCCGATACGGGAGGCTGCGGATTTGCCGCCACGCATCCGCATCGCCTCGGCCCACCCCGCCACGCTGATTCATATGGTAGGGTTGTTTCTACTGGACAAGGCGGACATTGACCGGGCCCGTTTGGAGTTTGTTTTTACCGGCAGTTACCAGGGGGTGCTCAAGGCCATCCTGCAAGGACAGGCCGATGTCGGTTTTTTGTTTGACGAAGTCTATGCCGGGGCGAGCGGTTTGGTTCGTGACCGCCTGCGCATCATAGACCGTTCCGAAGATGCCTTCGCGTTCCACGCGTTCTGTATCGGGCCGCGACTGTTGCCGCAGCAGGCGCTGCTTACCCAGGTGCTTTGTCAGATGAATGCGGAAGCGCGTGGACAGGTATTGTTGCGGGATATCGGCTTTTCAGGTTTCGTCCCGGTCACCGAAGAGGAGATCGCCTGCCTGACCACACTTGCAGACGAGTACATCAGTGGCCATGAGGCCATTGATTTGCGTGCGACTTCTTCTTTGGCCATGGAGGATGGTGTTTTCATCGTGGCGCGTGAGGATCCTGACAGCGGGACAAGATAATCCACCTGCGGTTACAATGTCCCCATGAGCTATCGTGACCTGCGGGCCTTCGTGGCCGATCTTGAAAAACGTGATTTATTACGGCGTCTGGACCGGCCTGTCTCGCCCGAGCTGGAAATGACGGAAATTTGCGATCGGACGCTGCGCGCGGCGGGTCCCGCCATTTTGTTCACTCAGCCCGTTGGGCACGACATGCCGGTGTTGGGAAACCTCTTCGGAACGACGCAGCGAGTGGCCTTGGGGATGGGGGGCGAATCCCTCGCCGACCTCCGGCAGATTGGTCAATTGCTGACTTATCTCAAGGAGCCGGACCCGCCACGCGGCCTGCGGGATCTTTGGGAAAAGTTGCCTACCCTGCGCAAAATCCTCTACATGGCCCCGACGACTCTGAGCCGTCCGCCTTGCCAGGACATCATCCGGAGGGGGGCGGAGGTCGATCTCGGCGCCCTGCCGGTGCAAACCTGCTGGCCGGAAGATGCCGCTCCGCTGATGACCTGGGGGCTGACCATCACCAAGGGCCCGCACAAGCGACGGGCCAACATGGGTATTTATCGGCAACAGGTCATCGGCCGTAACCGGGTCATCATGCGCTGGCTGGCGCACCGCGGCGGCGCTCAGGATTTGCGCGAATTCCAGAAGGCCCATCCCGGCGCGCCGTTCCCCGTTGCCGTAGCCTATGGGGCCGATCCGGCGACCATCCTGGCAGCCGTTATCCCCATTCCCGACACCCTTTCTGAGCATCAGTTCGCCGGCCTGTTGCGCGGCGGCCGGACGGAACTCGCCGACGCGGTAAGCGTCCCCCTACAGGTGCCGGCGCGCGCGGAAATTGTGCTGGAAGGGCATATCTACCCGGATGACATGGCGGTGGAAGGCCCCTTTGGAGATCACACCGGTTACTACAACGAGACCCAGCGCTTTCCGGTGTTCACCGTTGAGGTGATCAGTCATCGCGAAAACCCGCTTTATCACAGCACCTACACCGGTCGCCCGCCGGATGAACCTGCCGTACTCGGTGCGGCCCTCAACGAAGTCTTCGTGCCTTTGCTGCAAAAGCAGTTCCCGGAAATAGCGGATTTTTATCTGCCGCCGGAGGGGTGTTCCTACCGCCTGGCCGTGGTCAGCCTTCGCAAGGGGTATCCCGGCCACGCCAAAAGGATCATGTTCGGTATCTGGGGTTTTCTGCGGCAATTCATGTACACCAAATTCATCATTGTGGTGGACGATGATATCGATGTGCGGTGCTGGGAGGAGGTGATCTGGGCGATGACCACGCGTATGGACCCGGTGCGGGATATCACGCTCATAGAAAACACGCCCATTGACTATCTCGATTTTGCCTCGCCGGTGGCCGGACTGGGCGGTAAGGTGGGCATGGACGCCACCAACAAACTACCCGGAGAAACGCTTCGGGAATGGGGTCGTCCGATCCGCATGACCGATGCGGTGCGCCAGCGTGTGGATGCGCTTTTAGCGACGCTGGAACGGCCTCTGTTCTGATCCGTTGTTGCGGGGTTCCTAAAATGCCCATATGGGGTTATTCTCAATCACTGATGTATGGGAAGCCGGGTGCCCTGAGCCCTCAAAACGAAGGGGCTAGGCCCTCAGCCTAACCCCCGGTTTTGTGGAGCGGGTGATGGGAATCGAACCCACGCCATGAGCTTGGGAAGCTCAGGTTCTACCATTGAACTACACCCGCATGGGTCGAATTCTATGCGGACATGCAAAAAAAGGCAAGGTGGCCGCAAACATTGCGATTGCCGGTAATGATAAACAAAGTCAATAATATACTACACTAAGAGGCACGATTATGGATCAGTTACCAACCCGGGAAGAGGATATCGAGCAGGCCTCCCGTTCCCTGAAAGCCATGGCCCACCCGCTGCGCCTCAAGGTGTTGTGCGTGTTGGGTTCAGAAGAAATGAGCGTGCAGGACATCGTTTCCGCCGTCGGCACGACCCAGAGCAATATCTCCCAACATCTTGCCATCTTGCGCGAAAAGGACATTCTCCGCGCCCGCAAAGACGCCAACAAAGTCTACTACCGTGTGGGTGACCCCCGCACCTTGCGGTTGATTTCCATGATGAGTGATGTCTTCTGTAACCTTCGCTAAACGTTGGAACACAGGATCAGGCCATGTAGCATATGGAGAGGCGGGGGCCTCCAGGCAGAGGGCGCTTGCATGGATAGACAATATATAATAATATTATAAAATATATTCTATTGAATGCGGCCCGCATTGGCGGCGGACACGCGCTGCACATGGAAGTGCAGTGCGTGTCTACAATGGTTCGTGGCAGCGCTGGGTGACGTGGACGTATCGTGGTGTCATTCGGTTCGTTTTGTATCGCTGGTCGCGGTGAGGAAAAAGAGTATGTCTCTGCGTTCCCACAAAAAAACATGTACCGTTTTGGTGATCTTATTGATGGGCACGACCGCCGCGCTGCCTGCGGCGGCTCTGGACTTTCACCAGTGCGTTGACCTTGCCCTGAAGCAAAATCCGCGGATGCTCGCGGCGCGTGCCCGGCAGGCAGAGGCCAAGGGCGCAGTATCCGAGGCACGCGGTCACCTGCTGCCCAGGCTCTCGGCATCCTTCTCCGCCAGCCAATCCAACAATGCCCTGACCGTTTTCGGCATGAGGCTGTCACAGCGGCAAGCGACCTTCAATGACTTTGGTGCGGGGCAATTCAACCCGAACCATCCCGCCGGTTTGGATATAGCGCCGAATGAACTGAATCACCCGGGCAGCTATCATAACTTCGGCACCAAGCTGCAACTGGAAATTCCCATCTGGAACGGCGGAGCCGTCTGGGGACGGCTCCGTCAGATGCGGGCTATGCTGCAAGCAGCGCAGAGTGGCAACCGGATGGCGCGACAGAAGCTCGTTTTCGCGGTGTTGCGGGCCTATGACGGCGTCATTGCCGCCAATGCCGGCATCTCGGTGGCCGAAAAGGCAAAACGGGCCGCCGAATCCTACGTGAAGACCAGCCGCGCGCTGCTGGCGCGCGGAGTATTGGTCAAAAGCGACCTGCTTTCCGCTGAAGTTCACCTCGAAAAGGTCGACCTCGCCGTTGAAAGTGCCCAGGACACCCGGGCCAATGCGCTGGATACCCTCGCCACGCTCATCGGCTGGCCTGAAAGTATGACGCTGACCGTGGCTGAACCGGTCCAGCCCGTGCTGCCCGCGGCACCGCTCATCGTCCTGCAACGCGACGCGATGACCCGGAATGCCGACATCATTGCCCTTCGTCATCGGGTCGAGGCGGCACAGGAGGGTATCCACGTCGCACGCGCAGCCTATCTGCCGCATGTCAATGCCATGGCCGACCAGGAGTGGAATGGCCGCACTTTGGGCAACGCGGCGCCATCCTATACCATCGGCGGAGAAGTCACCTGGAATATCCTGGACTTTGCGCGGAGTGGGGGAATGGACCGGGCCCAGGCCCAGCGTGAGCAGGCCATGGCCGCCCTGCAGGAGGCCCAGGATAAGCTGCGTGTACAGGTGGCGCAGATCTGGCGCAAGGCCCGGGAAGCCGCGCTGCGTGTCAAAATGCGCACGCTGGCTGTTGCCCAGATGAAAGAGGCGCAGCGTCTGGTGCGCCTGCGGTATGCGCATGGCGTGGAAACCGTGACGGGTTTGTTGCACGGGCAGGCGGAACTGGATCGCGCGCGCGCGGAACTCGTTGCGGCCCGCTACGCGGAAGCGATGGATCGCGCCGCGCTGTTGCTGGCCATCGGTAAGCTGAATCCGCGCGCAATCGCTGGTGCGCGCCCTGTCTTCGCCATAGAAGGAGCTCCCTGATGTCTGTGTGGAAGCGGGCCGCACTGCTGTTTACCTGGGTCATGTCCATGGCGAGTCTTGCCGCCTGCAGCGAGTCACCCCCCGCAGCTTCGCCGCCGACCCCGAGTGAAGTCCAGGCGCCGGTGATCCAGACGGAAAGCCGAAGCCTGGCTACTTTCGCCCAGGTCCCCGGTACCGTCACCGCGCGCCGGCAAGTACAACTCAGTTCGCGCCTCAGTGGGTACATCCACAATCTGAGCGCACGCGACGGGCAGGCCGTCGAGGCTGGGCAATTGCTCTTTGAAGTCGATCCGGCGGATGTGCTGGGACAGTTGCGGCAGGCGCAAGCGGGACTGAGTGAGGCGGAGTCCGCACTCACGGAGGCCCGTTCCAACTATGAACGGTTTGGGGCGCTCTACGCCCAACGGGCCATTCCGGAAAAACAGTGGGATCAAGTCAAGTCCGGTTATGCCATGGCGCGGGCCCGGGCCGCCGCCGCTCGAGCCGCCATCGCTATCGCGCGATCGCAATTGCGCTATGCGCGGGTGACCGCGCCATTCTCCGGTATCGTCACCCGCAAATTCATGCAAAATGGTGATCTCGCCTCCCCTGGCCGGCCTATCCTGGCGTTGGCTGATCTGTCGGGGCTGGAAGTTCAGTGCAGTGTCAGCAGCGACCTGTATCGACGCCTGCGCATCGGCCAGCGTGTCGCGGTTCTGTCCGAGGGGCGCAGGGTTTCCGCAACGGTTCTCGATTTGGTCGGTGCGGCAGACGCGAAGACCCACGGTCATCTGGTCAAGCTCGATTTAGCCGCAGGTGGCGCGCTGCAGGCTGGGGACTATGTGCGCGTGGAGGTGCCGGTTGCCCGGCGCTCGGTCATCGTGATACCCGCTGCGGCGTTGCTGGACCGAGCCGGCATTCCCGGTGTTTTCGTGGTCGACGCGCAAGGGATCGCGCATTATCGCATGGTGCGGGCGGGTCAAAGCGTGCCGGGAGGCGTAGAGATTCTTGCTGGTCTGGGCGCTGGAGAAACCGTGGTCGTGGGGAACCTCAGCGCAGTGAACAATGGGGATCGCATTGCGTCTTCGAGACTGGTCCATGGCTGAACCGGCGCAGCGGCATAATCTGGCGGGACGGCTCGCGCAGTCGTTCTATCAGTCGAAGATCACCGCATTGATAATGATGGCCATTGCCTTGTTCGGAACCTTGGCTGTACTGGTGACGCCGCGTCTTTATAACCCTGAGATCGTCGTGCCCGCAGCGGAAATATTTGTCATGCGGCCGGGTTCCGACAGTACGGAGATTCATCGTCTGGTCGTTCGTCCACTGGAATCTCTGATGGCTTCCTTGCCAGGAGTGCATCACACCTTCGGTTATGCCGTCAATGACATGGGAGTCGTCACGGTGGAGTTCCGGGTGGGGGCGAATGAAGAAAAGAGTCTTCTGGAGGTCTATAACCAGCTCAGCCGGAATATGGACAAGATGCCGCCGGGTACGGAACAGCCCCTGGTGAAGTCGATAGGGATTAATGACGTTCCCATCATGTCGGTAACCCTGAGTTCCAGTCATCTGACGCCTTTGGCGTTGCGTCAGGTGGGCGTGCGGTTTCTGGATCAACTGCAGAATGTTCCCGATGTGGCTAATGCCGAGGTCATCGGGGGCCGTGCCATGGCGGTCAATATCTGGCTGAATCCCTCCAAGCTGGCCAGCGTGGGCCTTAGTCTGCAGGATATCCGGCGAGCGCTGAAAGGCGGTAATGTCATCCTGCCGGGTGGCAACCTGGTACGCAACAATCGGGAGATTCCCCTGCGTATCCGTGGGGCGGTG
>JAKCBU010000050.1 GCA_021839095.1 Pseudomonadota bacterium
CCGATCTTTTCCCTGGCATTTCATCGACATGATCCCAGAACAAAATAATTACGTTGACCGAAAGTCCTCAATACATATTCGTCGGCATAAAGTTCTAGTAACAAACAGAACGTGCGAATACCCTTACGATTAATATCTTCCAGCGTTTTTTGTATCGAAGCGCAAACATATCGTAGGACATATCGAAATCTTTGAACTTACAGAATTCTACCTCGTGGCGTCCGTTGTAATCGAAACCGCAAAGCATATATGGATCACCGATACGCTCAAGCGCCTCAGCAAGTAACGCCGTAGCTTCCCGAGCAAGTTGTAACACGCCCACATCGCCTTCACTGCGTGTTCTCAGAAAATCATTGGTAGATTCTGAAAGATCCATCAGCAGCATGACCGAAAGATCGCGGATGTTCCGTTGGATACGAATACTAATGCGCGGATCAGATTGTTGACTCATACGAATATCCGTCATGGCGAAGATCGCCGCATTGATATCGATTTCGTCCCCGTCTTCCACTTTTCGGATGCAAACCACGCCTTGTGACTGCACGGTTTCAATCAACTTACTTAAGCGCTGCATTTAATCAAAACATTATGGACATTTTCTTCCGCTGATAATATTTTTTTGATTCGGTACCGCCCGCGGGCCCCGCTGACCAGGAGGCGGGTCAGTGTTGCCGCCACCCGAGTGTTGCCAACACCCGTGTCAGCGCCAGTAACAAAGAGCCCGGTGAGGCCTGCAATATCTGACATAACAAGATCGCGAATAGTTTTCATAAGCATTCCATGGCGTAGTCGATGCTGATTTCTCGGTCGGCCACAGGTCGGAAACGCCGGTTGGTGAAGGCTACATAGTCAGGGTGCCCGTGGTAGGAATCGATCACTTCCGGTGCCGCAAAACGCACCTGCCAGCAGTAGCGGTATTGGGCGCGCTCTCTTATCGCCTTACCCGTAATCACTGACCGCACTCCCGGGATGGCGCTCAGCGTCTGCTGCCCCTCGATCATCATCGCGGTCACTTCCTTCTCGGAAAGGCCAACAACATCGTGGATGATCAGGTGTTCCACGGGTGCCCACGGTCGACAGCATGCCAACACCTCAGCGGCGCGTCCGGCAGCACCCCACACGCGCATACAGCGCTCAGCCTCGGCGCTGATCGCCGCACCAACACCCTGGACCAAATCCAAGTAGCCAGCACTCGGTGCCGATCTTGCCCGGGCGCGGATCGCTGCGTCAGCGGCTTCAGCCAAAGCGGTAAAATAGTTGATCTTCGCCACGCCATGGGCAATGAGCCGCCGGAATTGGTCATCGTCGAGCCGAGCCCTGCAGTGGACTGCCAGCGGTATGCCCAGCGCTTGATTGATGCCGCGCAGGCGCTGGATATCCAGCTTGGCCTTGCTTTTTGGACAGCCTTGTTCCGCTCCAATGAACACTGCCAGGAAGTCTACCCCGGTGCGTTCGACAAAGCCTTTCGCCTCGGCCACGGTGGTATAAGGCGGAGTGGCGGGATGCCGTTGGGCGTCTATGTCCTCTGCGTCGGGGACGTAACCCAAATCTCCTTCGACCGGCACACCACAGGCGTGGGCCATCTCGACCACCGCCTTCGTACGCGTCAAGTTGTCGGAGAAAGTCGACCGCGAAGCATCCACCATCACGCCGTTGCAACCCAGGCGGATGGCCCGCACCGCTGCCTCCAGGTTCGCTCCACGATCAAGATGAAGGGCCACCGGCACCGAGCTATGGCGTGCCGCCGCCTCCATCCCGGGCATCAGCAGTGCGAAGTCATAGTGCTCCAGGTGCGACTCGGCCAGAGAGAGGATTACCGGTGCGCGAGACCGCTCGGCAGCAGCCATGACGCCCTCGACGAACTCCAGGCTCACGACGTCGAAGGCACCCACCGCGTAGCCGTGCGCATAGGCATGGTTCAGCAGATCTTTCATGTGCACCAAAGGCATCGCTTTTTCTCCTAAATGAATCCGTTGCGGAGACGCTCCAGTTCCGGCCGTCGCATCGCGGGAACCACTCCCAGTAATGCTTGACTCTGAACAGGGCGCTCACCCATCATCGTTCGGCTGCTTTTTCATCGCGTAAGGCCCATGTAGAGGATCGGCAATTTTTCGGGCAGCCTCTGCACATGATCCAGAACCACATAGTTGTTCGCACCAAAAATGCGGGATACGTACTGGTCAGCCCTGGGATCGAGACTTAGGCAGTAGGGAGCAATGCCGGCTTGAGTCAGATCTTCCACCGCTTTCCTGGCGTCATACCGCAGATATTGGGGATCGCGCACATCGTTATCCGCCGGCTCACCGTCGGTGATCACCAACAACAGTTTTTTATTGCTGGGCTGACGTTTCAAAATCGAGCCGGCATGGCGGATCGCCGCGCCCATGCGTGTGGATAATTGGCCGCTCATGCCCGCCAGGCGGGCCTTGGCCCGATCATTGTAGGCGGCGCCGAAATCCTTGTAGCGAAAATATTCCACATCGTGGCGGCCGTTTGAATCGAATCCATGAATGGCGAAGGGATCGCCGATCTTGTCGAGGGCGTCGGCGAGCAGCACCGTGGCCTCACGTGCCAGTTGTAACACGGTGCTGTCCGAACCCAGCACCGGGTCATTGGTGGATTCGGACAGGTCGATCAGCAGCAGCACCGAGAGATCGCGGACCTTGCGCACATTACGCATCATGATGCGCGGATCGGGCTGCTCGCCCATGCGCATCTCGATCATGGCGCGCACTGCGGCGTTCAGATCGACCTCGTCGCCGTCCTCCTGCTTGCGCAGGCGCTGCACGCCTTGCGGTTGCATGGCTTCGATCAGATACTTGAGTCGACCGATGATGGGCTTGTGCTTGACCACGATTTCTTCGATGGTCTCCAGCTTGCCGCTCTTGACGCGCTTTTCCAGCACGGTGCACCAGTCCGGGCGCTCCAGCTGCATCTGGTAGTCCCACTCCGGGTAATGATAGGGATCTGGCGGTGGCGAGCGCCCTTCTTGTTGATTCAGGCTGGTGGATTCCTCGTCGCGGAAAAACTCACTGGATAACACCCATATTTCGTTGGCATCGTCCCCCGCGCCGGGTACGTCGATGGCGTTGACCATTTCCATCACGCTGACGTACTTGCGGATTTGCTGCGTGGTGACGCCGGCGATCACCTGCCCGGCTTCGCGGATATCCTCGAACTCCCATATATAACGGTTGTCGTCGCGGTAGGGGATGTCCGGCAGGTCATTGGCGCTTGAGTAGTTCACCCCGAGCTGCAGCATCTCCGCGGCGAGGCGCAGTCCAAGCTCACGCGACCATTCGGTGGAGGTCAGCCGTTGCCGCTGCTCGCTGAACATCCGGCGGCCCATCGCCACCCAAGGGTGATCATCGGAATATTCCGGGTCCAGCAGAGCATGTGCCAAGCGCGCCATCAAGGGTGCTGCCGCATGGCCGGACGCGGGTGTTGCCGTGTGCAGCGGCAGCCAGATTTGCCCAAGCCCAGGAAATTGCTTGAGGGCGATGGCTTCCACACGGGCATCCTCGATCAGACCGATGAGCGCTCTCTGCAATGCACTCAGCCCCGTGCTATCGAATTGATCTGTGGTGTATACCTGATGGCAAGCCGCATGAGCGGCACCGGCGCGGTATAGTTCAATGCCGGAAATGCGCATTTCTTCACCTGACGGTGCCTGCCACACCAGATCATCATACGCATCGGGAAGATGTATGATGTATCCCTCGATGGAAGGGCGGTAGCCTTCGCGCTGTTCGAAGTCGCCGCTGGTGGGACGCAGGAAGAAATCACGGCCCCACAAGGCGCGCAAATACATGCCGATGCGGCGCTGCACATCGATGAACAGCGTACCCTTGCGTTCCTTCTGTAGCACGCCAACGGATTCCGGACTTTCCAGCGCAAAGTATTTTGCCTGGCCGTTGAAGTCGACCTTGTGCGCCTGCGCGCCCCACAGCGCCCAGCGCCGCAACCCGCCCAGGGTGAGCTGACTCAAAAGTGTGCCGAGGTGATCCAGCATCGGACGCACTCCGCGCGGCGCTTGCGCGAGCAGGGTGTCGAGCAGGTGCAAATAGCCACGGAACAGCTCCGGGTCACCCAGTCGCGCAGCCGCCACGGGACTGGTGGAAAACATCGCGGCAATGACGGCGGCGCTGGTCTTGGAATACATCTTGATAGCGGCGGTCAGCATTTCATGAACCGCATCTTCGCCCAGTTCACGCGCCACCGCCGGTGCGCTTTGGATGAACGACACCACCAGGTCGGTACCACGCCCCAATGACTTCAGGCCGACCGCGCCTTGCAGGTAGTAGTTCTCCAGTCCGCGCGGGCTGAACACCCGCGCCGCCTCGTCCCAGGCGGCGCGCAGCACTTCGCCGGCGTGTTCCCCGAGTTCATCCAATATGTCCTGATATTTTTCGAGTTCGACCGCCATTTCCCGGCTCCGGATGTCAGAAGAACGTGCTCACCGCCGCGTCGAGCGCATCGCGCATGTCGGAGTCATCGGTGATCGGGCGCACCAGCGTCATCCGGCACGCCGCCATCGGCTCCACACCCTTGGTAATGAGACTGCCGGCGTAGATCAGCATGCGCGTGGAAATACCCTCGTCGAGACCATGTCCCTTGAGATTGCGCGCACGTTCGGCGATGGATACCAGCTTGCCGGCGATTTCCGCACCGACGCCGGTTTCGTGGGCGACGATCTCGGTTTCGATGTCGTGGGCAGGATAATTGAAATCCAGTGCACCGAAACGCTGTTTCGTAGACTGTTTCAAGTCCTTCATCAGACTCTGGTAACCCGGGTTGTAGGAGATCACCAGTTGGAAGTCGGGGTGGGCCTGCACCAGTTCGCCCTTCTTCTCCAGCGGCAGCACACGTCGCGCGTCGGTAAGCGGGTGAATCACCACGGTGGTGTCCTGACGGGCTTCCACCACTTCGTCGAGGTAGCAGATGGCCCCAAAACGCGCGGCAATGGCCAGTGGCCCATCCTGCCAGCGGGTGCCGGAAGCGTCGAGCAGGAAACGGCCGACCAGATCGGACGCCGTCATATCTTCGTTGCACGCCACGGTGATCAGTGGCCTGCCCAGTTTCCATGCCATGTATTCAACAAAACGGGTCTTCCCGCAGCCGGTAGGTCCTTTCAGCATCATCGGCATGCGTACCGAATAGGCGGCCTCGTACAGGTCGACTTCGTCGGTTACCGTGCGGTAATACGGCATCTGGTGAATGAGATATTGCTCAATTTCTGCTGGCATTTTTCACTCCTGAAGCCAAAATACGCGTTTAATCGGGCCAAACCCGACGCGGGTGCAGACGCTTATGACCCTCTGGGCGCGATGCGGAGGATCGTTTGTCCCCCGGTTCACTCGGTAATACCGGAGGCTTCTCGTCCGGATGGGCCGTACTGCTGTCTTTCGGGTGCGCATCCGGCGCACGCGCATCCGCTGCTGTCGGCGGCGGTGTTTCGACTTGCTGCGATTGAACCTGGCGTACCCCTTGCGCCAGTTTGGATCCCAATTTCTTCACAGGCATAAGACCTCCTCAATGATCGCTTCCATATCCGCCACGGCCGTTTGGGCGCGTTTGCCCAATCCGTAGACGCTTGTCCCCTCGACCGCAGCACTGCGATAAGCCGCACGCCGCTGCATGCTGGCTTGCAATATCGGTATGTCGAACCCTGCCAGAGCCTCGCGCATGGCGCGGGACAAGGCATTACGCGATTCCAGTTGATTCAGCACCAGTCTTGCACGCAAGTCCCGATTCAACCGCCTGGCCTCACCCACCGCTGCCGCCATTCCCACGCTGGCCCACAGATCCATCGGGGAGGGCAACACCGGAATTAATACCATCTGAACCGAACACATCACCGCAGCGACCACGTCACTCTGAACGGCCGGCGGGCAGTCCACCACCACATAGCGGTGGGCGCGCGCCAGTTGCGCAATGGTGGCGGAGGGATCACCGCCAGCCTGTGCCACTGGCGGCAAGCCGGCGCCGTCAGTCGCCATTTCGGCCCACTGGCTGATGGAGCGCTGGGGGTCGGCGTCCACCAGATGGGTGGAACCGCGTCGCGCCAAGCCCGCCGCCAGATTCAACGCCAGGGTGGTCTTGCCGGTACCGCCCTTCTGGTTGATTACCGCAATGATCCTGTCAACCATGCCTGCCCCCAGCGGCGTCAATCTTGCCGAACCGATTATCTATTAGGTCTTCTAGGTCTTCTCCGCCGTAGCCAGCGCTTCCATATCGCTGGTGAAGCTGGAGTTGCGCTCGGCCAGCGCAGCCTGACCCTCGGCATCGATGCCAATGTTGACGTAGGTTTTGCCGAAACTTACATTCGGATAGTAATGCTCGCGTCTGGACAAGTCCGCCAGCCGGTCCAAAAAGTGTCGCGTCTCGGCGTAACTCGCGAAATCAAAGCGCCAGCTACGCGTGAGCAGACGCTCCTGGGGCACGGAGGGAATCGCATTCGGGTCATTGACATCGTTCATGGCGTCGCTCCTTGGTGGATCTCCGTCAGCATTCGATCCAGACTGCACAAGTGACCGAGTTCATCTTGCAATAGGCCGGCGAACAATGCTTGCGTCTCGCTATCCCGCATCCTGGCGCAGTAGTGAGCCGCTTCCTCGTACAGACGGATCGCTTCGATCTCCAACTCGCGGTCAATCAACAGCATCTCCTCCAGCGAGCGTCCCGGACGGATGGGCGGCAGTTGCGTACCATTGGAGGGAGTGCCCAGCACCAGCATGCGCTCGATCAGCTGCTGCGCATGCCCAAGTTCCTCTTCCGCATCGCTACGGAAGCGCCCGCTGTGCTCGCCAAGCTGCCACATCGCGGTCAGACTGGCCTGGGCAAGGTACTGCTGCACCGCAGCCAACTCGTGGCTGAGCGCGCGCATCAGGTAGCCCGCCCGTCGCGGATCGGTCGCCATGGCCACGCCTGCGCTAGCTGAGGGACTGACTAACCACGCCGTCCAGCCCGCTGTCGCCGGCATCGGGCGTCTTCGGCAGAACGCTCTCCACCTCGGAGTGCACGCGGGCGATGATGTGCGCTGCCACCAGGCCATCGCCGACACGTTCACACGCGTCCGCCCCCGCCCGCACCGCCGCGTTCACCGCGCCGGTCTCGCCGCGCACCAGCACGGTAACGTAACCACCGCCC
>JAKCBU010000051.1 GCA_021839095.1 Pseudomonadota bacterium
GCTCAAGCGTCGCTGATATTCCCGCAACACCTCGATACTTTGGGTACGCAAGGCCCAGCCGGTAATGGCCGCTGTCACATTGGGGTTGCCGTCGCGGTCGCCACCGATCCAGGAACCAAAGCGGATGAAAGCCGGGATGTCGATATCGTCATTGCCAAAGACCCGCCGCGCCGCCCGCCGCGCCGCCTGATAGGTACGCGGCACCGCCTCAAAGAGACTGTCGCGGAAGTAGAAGAGGCCGTTCTCGACCTCGTCCTGCACCTGCGGCCGATTGGTACGCACTTCCTCGGTTTCCCAAAGGATCTGGATCTGTGCCTTGAGGTTATTGATCACCTCTTGTTCTTCCTCATGGTTGAGGGACGGATCGTCAAGCATTTTGCTGGCCACGAAAATGCGGCGCAAACCATGAAGCACCGTCCGGCGCTTGGATTCGGTGGGATGCGCGGTGAATACCGGCAGGTAGCGCGTCTGATCCAAGAGGAATTGTATTTGCCCGGAATTGATGCCCTGGCTTTGCAATTCGCGAAAAGTTTCTTCGAAGGAACCGATCCACAGTCCATCCCCCTTTTGTAACAGGCGGCGGCGATGCAGATGTTGGAATTCTTCTTCCGCAATGTTGACCAAGCTGAAGTAGGTGTTGAATGCACGTATTACCAGTACCAGATCATCCTGAGGCAGCGCATTGATAAAGCGGGCGAGACGATCGCGCAAACGGGGATCTTCTCTTTTGTGCAAGCGGATGTACCCCTGGCGAAGCTGTTCTACGGCGTTGAACACCCGGGTTCCGGCCTGTTCGCGGAGGACCTCGCCGAGCAGGTTGCCGAGGAGTTTGACGCGGGCGCGTAGCACTTTGTCGTTGATGGCCGTCTTTTCCAAGTATTCAGTCTCCTTAATTAAGCACAACACCCCGGGACGACCAGCGGCGGGCCATCCGCTGGAGCCGGGTATGCCTCTTTGGGGGCTGTCTCGGTAAAAGCCCCTTTTGTGACTCGTTGACCCTGGACAGGCCGAGGGAGGGCTGGGGATCATTTACCGGATGACACTACTCCTAAGCTAATGGGAAGCGTGCTGCACGTCAAAGATTTTTCACCATGGACGCGGATTCTTCGTATCGGAGCGCCTGGGAGCGATGAGCCGAGCCTGTGCGAGCATGGCGCTCCATCTTTTTTTGAGTTAGTCTAAGCGCCAATGCAGTGCGATGAGTCCCGCATGGCTTTTTCCACTACCCTAAAAGCGCCATGGAGCAAATAGTCTTAAGGAGATAAAAAATGGCCGGACAACAAAAAGGACAGATCCTTCAGGATCCCTTTCTCAATCTGTTACGCAAAGAGCACGTGCCCGTCGCGATCTATCTGGTGAACGGGATCAAGCTGCAAGGGTTTGTGGAATCTTTCGACCAGTTTGTCGTATTGCTGCGCAATAATGTCAGTCAGATGATTTATAAACATGCTATTTCCACCGTGGTGCCCGGCCGTGATGTGCGTTTGCCCTTGCCTGAAGGGGAAGCCGAGGGCGTCGCAGAAGTGAAGGAGAGGCCTGATTCTGGGCAATAGCGCAACGGCCGTCGCCGTGCCCCGGGAAAGGGTTTTACTCGTTCATGTGACCTTGCATGGTGAAGCAGACCCGGATGCGGGTGAGGAGTTTCGTCATTTGGCCGCGGACAGCGGGGCAGAAGTGCTGGAATTGCTCTCTGTGCAGCGCGCGCGTCCGGACCCTTCCACTTTTCTGGGGCGGGGTAAGGTGGAGGAACTTGCGGCCCAAGTGGTGGCGCGAGCAGTGGATGTAGTGCTCTTCGATCGGATGCTGAGCCCCGTCCAGGAGCGCAATCTGGAGCGGGCCCTGGGCTGTCGGGTGGTGGACCGGGTGGGTCTCATCCTGGATATTTTCGCCCGGCGGGCGCGCACGCATGAAGGTAAATTGCAGGTGGAGCTGGCGCAGTTGACTCGCTTGCGAACCCGTTTGATCCGCGGTTGGACCCATCTCGAACGGCAGCGCGGTGGTATCGGGTTGCGCGGACCGGGCGAGACCCAACTGGAAACCGATCGCCGACTGATCGGCGCGCGTATTCTTGCTTTACGTGGGCGATTGGCTAAGGTCGCCGCGCATCGGGCCACCCAACGGCGTGCGCGTCAGCGCGCACCTCTCCCCACAGTGGCCCTGGTGGGATACACCAATGCAGGAAAATCCACGCTTTTCAATTTGCTGACTGAGAGCGCCCACTATGCGGCGGACCGGTTGTTCGCGACGCTTGATCCCGCCATTCGACGTGTACAGGTGGCGGAGCGCGATGCCATCCTGCTCGCCGATACCGTCGGTTTTCTCCGCGACTTGCCGACGGAACTGGTTGCCGCTTTCCGGGCCACGCTGGAAGAAGTAAACCAGGCGCAGTTGCTGTTGCACGTGGTGGATGGCAGCGCCCCGGACCGCGACGCGCAGATCGCCGCAGTCGATGCGGTATTGAAAGAAATCGGCGCGGATGAAATTCCCCGCTTACTCGTGCTCAATAAAGTGGATCGGTTGAGTGAACCCCCTGGAAACGTCTTTGAAGGTGCTGGTCATCTGGTGGCGGTACGCGTCAGTGCGCGTTCCGGGGCGGGCCTCCCGGAGTTGCTGCAGGCCATGGCGGATCGGGTAGGACGTTCCATGCTGCGCGCCGAGTTGACACTGACGCCGGGGGAGGGCGCTTTGCGTGCCCGTTTGCATCGTATGGCCCATGTCGTCGAAGAAAGTTTTGATGAGCGTGGGAGGGCGCACGTGGTTTTCGATATCGACGATCTCGCCTGGCGGCGTTTATGCGCGCGGTTGCGTGACAGCGGTTGTCAGGCCGTGGACGCGCCCTCTACAATACCCGCTGAAAACTGAAGGAAGGAGAGCGGTATGCCGTGGAGTGATCCGGGCGGAAATGGCAACAAGAACGATAACAACCCGTGGGGACGGCGCCCCAATTCGCAAAAACCCGCCTTTGACATCCAGCGAATTACCCAGGAATTAAAAAAGTTGGGCGGAATTTTTGGCCCCGGTGGTGGCCGGGGCGGCGGGCCCAAGATGAATTACCAGTGGCTGCACCGCCTGCCTTTCCTGGTGATTGCGATTTTGATCCTGTTTTGGATTGCATCGGGCGTCTATGTCGTGGGACCGGATGAAGAGGGCATTGTGCTGCGCTTCGGCAAAGAGGTCGGTATCGTCCAGCCAGGTCTGCATTACCGGCTTCCTTTTCCTTTTGAGCGCGTCTATCTGCCCAAGGTGGCGCAAAGTCGTCGCCTGGTGCTGGGATACAGTGGCGCCGCCGATTCCATGAACCCTGGGATGATGCTAACCGCCGATGAAAATGTGGTGGATGTGCGTTTTTCCGTGCAATACCGCATTACCAACCCCAGCCATTATCTGTTTGCCACCACCAACCCGGGGCAATTGATTGCCTACTGCGCGGAGTCGGCCATGCGCGAGGTGGTGGGGCGCAGCAAGATGGATGATCTGCTTACTACGGGGCGAGGGGCCATGGAGCAGCAGGCGCGGCAAATCACCCAGCGTCTGCTCGACCGCTATCAGGCGGGTGTCCATGTCGACACGATGCGGCTATTGGACGTGGGACCACCCAAAGCAGTCCAGCCCGCTTTCACCGACGTGACGGCAGCGCGTGAGGATATGGAGCGGTTGCGTAATGAAGCGCAGGCCTATGCGAGTGCGGTGATTCCCAAATCCAAAGGCGAAGCGGCCGCCATGATCACCAATGCGGAGGCTTATAAGCAGCAGGTGGTGGATCATGCCAAAGGGGACAGTGCGCGTTTCACGGACATCCTCCAGGCCTACGAAAAAAATCCGAAGGTAGTGAGTGAACGCATGTACTTGCAAACCATGCAGAATATTCTGAGCCATACTCGGAAGGTGATTGTCGAGGGCAAGGAACGGCCGGTGATCCATCTTCATCTGCCGACGGCGGGCGGTAGCCCAACAGATTCGCTTTTTGCCGCGCCGGCTGTTTCGATGGCGCCGCCCATGGCATCCACGGTCAGTCCGGTGAGTCCGTCGGTGTCGGGAGCGAAGTCATGAAGAACCGGGCCTGGAGTGTGGTTCTCGTCGTGCTGGCCTTGTTGCTGTTGGCTTCCGCGAGTCTTTATTCGGTACGGATGACGCAGAGCGCGATCATTTTGCAATTCGGCAAAGCCGTTCGTGTGGTGGAAGCGCCCGGACTTTATCTCAAATGGCCATTGGTTCAGGATGTGGTATTCATTGACAAGCGCCTGACCAGTTACAGCACCCAGCCGGAACCTTTTCTGACGGTCGAAAAAAAGCCGGTGCTCATCGACTTTTTCGCCGAGTGGCGAGTGGTGAACCCGTTGGTTTTTTACACCCGCCTGCACAACACGTCGACCGCACAGAGTCGGATTGGCGACATCGTGCGCTCCGCGCTGCGCGGCGAGGTGGGTAAAATGTCCCTGGAATCCGTGATTCAAGGGCGTCGCCAAGAGATCATCAACCCGGTGTTGGCGGAGGCCAACTTGCGGCTGCAGCCTCTGGGTGTGCGACTGGTGGACGTACGTATTTTGCAGGTGGGGTTGCCGCCGGAAGTGTTGCGGGCGGTGTACAAACGGATGGAGGCCGAGCGTACGCGGGAGGCCAACGATTACCGTTCCCGGGGGGCCGCCGATGCGGCTAAAATCCGCGCCAATGCGGAAAAAGAAAAAACCGAGATCATGGCCAACGCCTATCGTCAGGAAGAAGAGATGAAGGGGCAAGGGGATGCGGAGGCGGCGTCCATTTATGGCGCGGCCTATGGCAAAAATCCGGCATTCTTCTCCTTCTACCGCAGCCTGGAGGCGTATCGTCACGGTCTGGGAGATAAAGATGTCCTGGTGCTGAATCCGAATTCGCCCTTCTTCAAGTATTTTCTTCACTCGCTGGGGCCGGCGAACCAATGAAACACGCCGAGTCCCACCCTGCCTGGCTGCTCCCCAGCGGTTTTGAAGATGTGTTGCCCGCGCGCGCGGAGGCGCTGGAACATTGCCGGCGCGGTTTGCTGGATCTCTATGCGCAGTGGGGCTATCGCCAGGCGATTCCACCGCTGGTGGAGCATCTGGAGAGTCTGCTCACGGGGAGCGCCGCGGATTTGGATTTACAAACCTGGAAATTGTTGGATCAGGATAGTGGTCGCCTGGTCGGCCTGCGTTCGGACATGACCCCGCAGATGGCACGCATCGACGCCCAGACTTCCGCGACACACGAACTGCGTCGCCTGGCCTATGCCGGCACGGTGCTACGCGCCAGACCGGATTTACTGGGCGGCAGTCGCGCCCCTTTTCAAATGGGTGGGGAGCTTTTCGGTGTGGCGGGGCCGGAAGGGGATCTGGAGGTGCTTTCCCTGATGGTGGAGAGTCTTATCCATTGCGCCGTGTCGGATCTACTGCTGGATATCGGTCATGTGGGTATTTCCCGGGCGCTCGCGGATGCCGCCGGCCTGGACGATGTGCCGCGGGCCGAACTGTTGCGACGGGTGGAGCGCAAGGCCTGGCAGGATGTGCGTGTGTGGTTGCGGGAACATGACTGCGGCAGTGCATTGAGTGCTGATTTTGATGCTCTGGCGCACTTGCAGGGCGATTTCGGGGTGTTGACACAGGCGCGCCAAAGGCTGGGGCATTATCCCGCCGTCGGTACGGCGCTCGACGATCTGCAATTCGTTTGGGAGGCCTTGCGCACACGTTACCCACACCTGACGATTCAATGTGATCTTTCGGAGATTCACGGACACCGCTATCACACCGGTCTGTTATTTTCGCTCTTTGGCCCGCAGCGAGGTGACGCGCTGGCCAGTGGCGGGCGCTACGATGACGTCGGCGCGGTCTTTGGTCGGCGGCGTGCCGCAACCGGCTTCAGCCTGGACCTCAAACCGCTGTTGCGCAAGTTTCCGGAGACGGAGCGCGCGGCGCGCGTCTGGGCGCCAGCGGGCACGGATGCCGTTTTGTGGCAGTCCATGCAAGACCTGCGCCGCGCTGGCTACGCGGTCATCCAGGATATCGCCCGTCGTGAGCCGCCTGACCTGTCGATTCTACGGGAGCAGGGTTTTTACGCCATTTTAACCGCGCAGCAGGACGGCTGGCAGATTCAACGTCTTGAATCGTGAGCGCATCGTTTCCCCATAATCCATTTGCGGAGTCGTCCGTGGCCATGAATGAAAACATCGTAATTGTCGGAACCCAGTGGGGCGATGAAGGTAAAGGCAAAATTGTCGATTGGCTGACGGAGCGTTGTCAGGCGGTGGTGCGTTTCCAGGGTGGGCACAATGCCGGTCACACCTTGGTGATCGGGACGCGGAAGACGGTTCTACACCTGATCCCTTCCGGTATTCTCCGCCCTGGCGTCTCCTGTTTTATCGGCAACGGTGTGGTGCTGGATCCGCTGGCGCTTTTCTCTGAACTGGACAAATTGCAGCCGGTGGTGCCGGATGCGCATGCGCGTCTGTTTATTTCCGACGCATGTCCGCTGATCCTCCCTTACCACAAAAGCCTCGATCTGGCGCGCGAGCAGGCGAGGGGCGCCGCGAAGATCGGCACGACGGGCCGAGGTATCGGTCCCGCTTATGAAGATAAGGTGGCGCGACGCGCCTTGCGGGTCGCGGATCTCTTCCATCGTGAGCGTTTTGCGGCCAAGTTGGGTGAGGCGCTGGATTACCATAACTTTGTGCTGCAGCACTATTTCAGGCAGGAGCCCGAAGATTTCCACGCCACCCTGGAGCAGTATTTGGGATTGGCGGAGCGCCTTGCGCCCATGGTGGTGGATGTATCGGTGCGTTTGGCGCAGCTACAGGCGAAGGGGGCGCGGATTCTTTTTGAAGGCGCGCAGGGCACCCTCCTGGACGTGGATCACGGTACCTATCCCTTTGTCACCTCCTCGAATACGGTGGCTGGCGGCGCCTCGGCGGGCAGTGGCGTGGGACCCGCTGAACTGGGGTACGTGCTGGGCATCACCAAAGCCTACACGACGCGCGTCGGCTCCGGCCCCTTCCCCACGGAGCTTTTCGACGAAACGGGCGTTTATCTTGCCGAACGGGGTGCCGAAGTGGGGGCGACCACCGGGCGGGCGCGGCGTTGCGGCTGGTTTGACGCGGTCGCTTTGCGGGCCGCCTGCCGAGTCA
>JAKCBU010000052.1 GCA_021839095.1 Pseudomonadota bacterium
GACAACGGTAGCGCTATAGGGCGACACAAAGCGCTCCAGCATCTTGGAGCCACATGTGGTACGCACCCCGGCAGTGCAGAAAATATCCTTGTGCGCCACTGGGATACCCAGCAAGAGGCCATCCTCTCCGGCGGCCCGGCGGGCATCAGCCGCCGCCGCCGCCGCCAGCGCCTCGGTGTCGGTAACCGTCAAAAAGGCATTGAGCGTGGGATTCATCCGCGCGATTCGAGCGAGCAGCGCCCCGGTCAATTCCACCGAAGAAAAACGGCGCTCTTGCAGACCTTGGTGGAGCGCTCGCAGAGAGAGTTCGTGGAGTTCCAAAAGCTGCTCCTACTCGATGACTTTGGGGACGAGAAAAAGCCCATGCTCAACCGCCGGGGCACTGGCCATGAGGACCGCACGCCGGTCACGATGGTCCACGGTATCGGAGCGCAAGGGCTGATCCAGATCCAGGGGATGCGCCATGGGAGAAATATCCTCTGTCCCAATAGCGCGCAATGTCCCTATCAATTCCATAATACGTTCCAGTTGCTCGGCCACTGCTGGAATCTCCGTCTGCGGCAAGGCCATGCGCGCCAGATGCGCCGTGCGGCGCACGGTATCCTGATCAAAGGCCATGATTATGGGTTTCCTTTGTGGTGATCAGCGGTTGTGGGGGCTTTTTGCGCCGGGGCGCCGTTTGTGGGGGGTGGCAACTCCAGGCCCTCCAGAAGTTGATTCTTGTTTACCACACCGCCAGTGATGAGATATTGCTCATGCTGTTCCCAAGCATTGCGCATGAACACGTAAGGATTCACCGCATCCTGCACCATGCGGATTTTCGGCCCATCGACATAGCCGGTATTGATGATACCCATACCACTCAAGGCGTACTGCGCCGGCACACTGGTCAGATAATAGGCGGGTCCGGTAAAGACCGCCATCGCCAGACCAGGCAGACTGCGCAGCGAGCTGGGTCCGTAAAATGGCAGTACCAAATAAGGTCCCTGCGGTACGCCCCAAACCCCCAGCGTCACCCCCAGACTGTTATCATGTTTAGGCAAGTCCAGCTTGTCCGCCACATCGAACAAACCACCCAAACCGAACACGGAATTGACCAGGAAACGGCTGAGATCTTCCATGCCCTGCTGACCACGGCCCTGCAAAAAGTCGTTCACGAAGATGTAGGGCATATCCACATTGGAGAATACATTGCGCACACCCGCACGAACGAAATCTGGGGTCACCGCCTTGTACCCCGTCGCCACCGGTTCCAGGACATAGTCATACAGCCCCATGTTGAAGTGGAATATAGGCTTATTGACGGCTTCCAGAGAATCGGTGGAAGCCCTCCCCGCGGCATGATGCGGCCCATTCACGGTCGCACAGCCGGACAAGGCCAGCGCGCCCCCCGCCAGAGTCACCCAAAAAATAGACGCCAACCGCATCAGTGTGCTCCTTTGGCGTAACCGGCAATCTGCTTCCGCAAGTGCGCGACAAGCGCCGAGAAGCCTTTATTTTTCATGGTTTCTGTATATTCCGCGCGTTTCAGAGACAAATCGCTCACCCCATCGGCGACGACGTTGACGATACCCCACCGTCCGTCCTGTTTTTGCAGCAGATAAACAAACCGATGCACCTTACCATTGCGCTCCGTGAAGGTGCTGAATACGCCCTCGGTACCAGGGTGCAGGGTTTGGGTGCTCACGATGGCGAAGCGTGCGCCGCTATCGCTGTCGAAACGGGCCGCGTAGGTGGCCGCGGTATAATCCGCAAGGACTCCCACAAATTCTTTCTGCTGCCCCGGACTGAGTTTGCTCCAGTAGGACCCCAGCGTCAGACTGGCAATCCGGGAATAATCAAACACCCTCTGTACCACGGGGGCAATGATTCGGTAACGCCCGCTGTAACCTATCCGGCTCCCGCCTTGCATGGCCTTCAGCAAGGCGGCATCGAGGGCATCAATCGTTGCCGCCGGACTGTCGGCGGCCATCGCTCTCGCGGTCGACGCGGCGGGCGCCACGACCGCTGCCGCAGCCCCGGAAAACACCGGAGCCACGACGACGACCACACCCGCGAGCAGCACAACCAAGCGTTTTCGTAACATGAACATCTCCTCACCCATCATGACACCGAAGATTCCGGAAAGCGGTTTCAGCGCTCCACACGCAGTGGAAAAACCGGGTGCCCAGGACCCGGCGCCGGTGGCGAAACGGGCATGTCCGGCGCCATGGGGCCGCGCGTGCGTGGCCCCATCAAAGCCACCTTGAGCGCTTTCAGGGGATGGGCAAAGGTGTCATTGACCGCGGTGGGCTCAAAGCCGGAATGTACCTGGCATTGATCACATTTACCATTCACCCCGACGCCGTATTTGTCCCAGGGAGTGGTTTCCATCAACTCATCAAAAGTCCGCGCATAGCCCTCGCTGACCAATAGATAACAAGGCTTCTGCCAGCCAAAGATATTGCGCGTGGGGTTACCCCAAGGGGTACACTGGTAGTTCTGGTTACCCGCCAAAAAATCCAGGAAAAGACTGGATTGATTGAACTTCCAACCCGCTTTCCGCTCCTTGCCGATACGGAAGATATCGCGGAAAAGCTGACGCGAAGCCCGCCGCTGGATAAAAACCTCCTGTTGCGGCGCGCGTTCATAATTGAATCCGGGCGAGATGGTCACACCTTCCACGCCGAGCGTCTTGCAATCATCCAGGAACGCCGCCACCTCTTCAGCGCCTTCTCCCTGAAACAGGGTACAGTTGACCGTGACCCGAAACCCCTTTTCCACCGCTTCACGGATCGCCGCCGCGGCACGCTGATAAGTGCCCGGCTGACAAACGGAGTGGTCATGGCGATCCGCATTGCCATCCAGATGCACCGAGAAAGTCAGGTAAGGCGAAGGCGCATAGTCATCCATCCGTTTCTTGAGAAGGAGCGCGTTCGTACAAAGATAAACAAAGCGCCTGCGTTCCACGAGACCGCGTACCACGGCGGGCATATCTTTGTGGATGAGCGGTTCACCTCCAGCGATGGAGACGATCGGCGCCCCACATTCCTCGGCCGCGCCAATGCACTCTTCGACAGACAGCCGCTGATCGAGAGTTTCATCGGGATAATCAATTTTACCGCAGCCCGCGCAGGCCAGATTGCAGCGGAACAATGGCTCCAGCATCAGGACCAGAGGGTAACGTTTACGCCCCCGCAGCTTTTGCGTGAGGATGTAACGCCCGACCCGATAGCTCTGAATTAAAGGAACACCCATATTAAATACCCCTTATCGGCCGCAATGCAGCGTATAAACCATGAACGACAACTTCGGGTCAGTATAACATACCAGATCGTATGCAGAACAAGGCTATAAATACTCAAACCGCCTTACTACGTGACAAAAAGAAAAACAAGAGGTTGGCAATCCGCGGGGCCAGTTTCGGACGCAACAAGCGCGCGTCATAAGGCGCAAAACGCCGGTCGTTTTCCTGACGGCAGAGCGCCAGAAGCTGCTTCAGACTGATGCCGTTACCGAGCTGCTCATGTCCGGTCAGGGTAAAGTTTTCATCCCGGCGCGCATTCAGACCACGGGCTGTCTGAATGCGCGCCCAGGCCTGCAGGACAATCACTCGAACCCGCTGATATTCCAGTATCCCCTTTTTCCACCAAGGAAGACGCTGGCGATGCCAGCGCAACCAATTCACAAAGAAAATGATATGCCGCGCTTCTTCCTGCATGACCGGATCGAATATCTTCACCAATTCGGGGGGGAAAAAACCGGAGTTCTTGGCCGCCGCGAAAAGCCCAAAGGCGAAGTAGGAATCCAGGCATTCACCATATCCCGTGTACAGGAATTCCCAATACGGGTCGCGCACCGGAGGAGGTGCTGGCAAAGGAGGGATATTAATCCCGTAATGCTGCACGAGCGCGCGCAACAGATCGGAATGGCGCTGCTCCTCTTGTCCATCGAGGGCCACCGCCGCACGCACAACCGGATCCGGCTCTCGCTCACCCATGCTTTGCACCATGCGCGCCGTCACGCTTTCCGTGGCGACGGCCTCACCCCAAAATGGCAGGGATTTCACGCGCCGCTCCGTTTCCGCATCCAACTCCGGCCAATCTATATGGTGAGGATCGAAGTCGATGTGGGTCTCGTGAAAAAATGTGCAGAACAGATCGCGATGCGCGTCCGAACCCAATGCCAAGGACACTGCCGTCATGAAACACTCCCTTCATCGGAACGCAGGCGCCGCCAGTGGCGGCGCATATGATGACCCTCTAATGCCTGCCATGACAAAAGCACCGGTATACCCAATGACATTTCCCGAAAACGCCGCGCCAGGGAAAAGGCCAGCGCCAGATCCGGACTCACGCCGATAGCGCCACCAAAAAGGATAAAACCGCCCTCTTGAATCCCCAATCCCCCAGGCACCAGAAAAGCCACGCTCCGCAAAGCCTGTCCCAGACTCTCCATGAGCAGAGCCGCCCAGAACGGAATAGTATGACCGAGCAATCGGAAAGTGAACCAGACCTCCGCGGTACCCATCAGCAGACCGGCAAGTTGCCAGAAATTAGCCACCAACAAACCCCAGCGACGCGCATAGAGTCGGCGAATTTCGGCATCCAGGCGCCGCGGATCGCCGATCAGCACGAGCAAATCCCTGCCGCCCAGAATCTTCTTCATCAGCCATTGCAAGACCGTGAACAGCCCCCAGCGCCGTTGTATCCAAAGAAATATCAGGACTGGCGGCAAGACCGATATCAGGGAGATCACCACGCCGCGTTGCAGGGAGTGATCATCCACGGTACCTATCAGGATCAGCAATCCGATCAGGGTGAATATGAACTGGCTCAACAATGTCAGGGTCACCTCGACCATGACGCTGGCACCCGCGACATAACCAGGCACGCCATAACGGGCCAAGAGACGCGCGCCCAATGCTTCGCCGCCCACCCGCGCCACGGGCAGGAGGCCATTGACGGCTTCCCGCACCAGCGCCACCCAGAGCAGAAACCAGAAGTGGGCACGTTCTTCACCGCGCAGCAACCACTTCCAGCTCAGCACATCCAGAGACTGGGGAAGGAGGTGAAAAGGCAAAAGCCAGAACAGGCTCCAGCCGGCCATCGTCAGTATCTTCAAAATATCGGAAATACCGGCCTGCCCCATCAGGAAGACGGCCACACTCAGGCCGAGCAGACCAGCAACCCACACCATGACCTTGATTTTCAGCAGTTGCACCTTACTTAGCTGCCTTCATCTTGAGCGATCCCGTCTTCGCGAGGTGACGCGGTGAACAGTAAAAGCAGCGCCGGAAGTACAATCAAGATGCACAGCAGCACAATGGCCAACGCGAGGCTCAACGCTTCGCCCAGGCTGGCCATGCCGGGATCGCGGGAAATGGCCATGCTTCCGAAGGCACTGAGGGTGGTCAACCCGCTGAAAAAGACCGCCATCGGTGTGGAGGTGGCGAGCAAATGGGCCACGTCCACCCCATTCCGCCAACGCATGACCAGGTAGATGGCGAAAGCCACACCAAGGCCGATGAGCAACGGCAAGGCAATGATATTTCCCAAATTAAAGCTCAATCCAAGCAGACGCATGGCAGCCACGGTAAACAACGCCGCCAGCAGCAGCGGGATCATGATGATCGCGACATCCCGATAACGGCGCAAGGCCAGCAACAGCAGCAAGCTGATGGCCGCGAGCGCGATGAAGGTGGCTTCCTGGAAGGCGCCGAGCACTGCCTCACCACCTTCGACCAGCATCACCGGCGTCCCCACGGCATTGGGCGCCACCTTCAGGACACTGCGCACAAAAGTCGTCATGGCCTGATTGCTGCTCAGGTTGGCCCTGGGAAATATCTCCACGCGCGCCGCCCCTGATGCGGTCAGGTAACGCGCCCTGAGGGATTGCGGCAGGTTCTGCAGGGTCACCGGCGCTGCCGACAACGCCATTCCGAGACGCCGCAACTCGCCGGGCAGCGTTCCCATCACCCGTTGCTGGAGGTCCGCGATCGCTGCAGGGTCAGCGCCACTTTTCGCCAGAAACTGCCCCAGATGCCGGGCCAATGTGGCGGCCGCCTCCCCGTCGCGGGTATGCTGACCCTCCTTCTGCGCCAGCGCCAGCAATTTCTTGACCAACTCCGCCAAATGGGCCGTGGTATCCGGTGCCGGCGGCTGCAAACCGACCGGCATCAACAGCGAAAAAGGCGGGACCAGAATCTGGAGATTCTGCAGAACGGCCAGCTTCTCTGACTGATGTGCCGGGATGTAGCTCGAAACAGTCAAGGCACGCGCCACCGTGGGCAGCGCTTCGACACGGGCCGCCAAGGCCTGTGCCGAGGCGACATCCGGGGTGAGCACTTCCATACGATAGGGGGCCGTCTGCGGATCAGCAAGGAGCTTCTCGAAGACCTGCACACCTTCGGAGTGATGGTCAATCATGTGCAGCGGGTTAAAATCAAAGGACGTGCGCAATGCCACCGGAATGGCGGCCAACGCCAGCAACAGGACCCCCCCGAGCACGAAATAGGCATAGCGGTGGATCGGATGACGCACCAAAGTGGGAATATACCGCAGATGGGGATAGGACGTGGGTTTTGCCGCCGTGAGCGCCATGGGCCAAAGGGTGAGAAAAGCGGGCAGAAAGGTCAGGGTCAACAGGAGGGCGATCAGCATGCTGGTACCGGAAATCAATCCGAGGTCGACAATGCCCGCATAACTGGTGGGCACGAAAGCATAAAAACTGAGCGCGGCAGCCAGCGCGGCGAGACCGAGGGCACCGCCCATGCCTCGCGTCACCCGGTGCATGGCCTGCCGATGCGCGGCGCCATTGAACAACTCCTCCCGGTAGCGCAGGCAGTACTGAATGCCGAAATCCACACCCAGGCCAATGAACAGAATGGCGAAAGCCACAGAAATGAGATTGAAGGGACCAATAAAAAAGAGCGCCCAGGCCGTGCTCAGAATCATCCCGACGATCAACCCGGCCAGCACACCGAAGACCAGGCGCAATGAGCGTAGGGCGATGACCAGTAGAACGATCTCCAAACCGAGGGTCAGCCCGAGGGAAGTAGTCGCGCCTTGACTCACCGTTTTCATCTGCTCGGCATCCAGCACCGCGCCACCGGTGACGCCCACACGCAGACCATGGAT
>JAKCBU010000053.1 GCA_021839095.1 Pseudomonadota bacterium
TCCTAGAAGATGCTTTGTGCGGCTTTTACGCCAGATCAAAGAAAACATGTCTTGGAAGACGTCATTCACCATTACGGAGGGCGAATTACAGTTGACAAATTCGTCAGCCATATCCAGGGAGAGAGTGCATGATGAGCCGAACCGACCACATTCGCCTTATGGCGAAGTACAACAAGTGGATGAATGACAAATTGTACGAAGCTGCAATGACCTTGCCCGGTGAGGAGCTTATCGCCGATAGAAAGGCATTCTTCAGCTCCATTCTCGGGACACTGAACCACTTGGCTGTCGGCGACACAATTTGGTTAAAGCGCTTCGCAACCCATCCTGCCAACTATTCGGCACTTGAACCGGTACGAAACCTCCCAACCCCAGCAAGCCTCGATCAGCCTCTTTATTCAGACATTCAAAGTCTCTCAAATCACCGAAGGCTGCTCGATCAGGTCATCACGGAGTGGGCGCGTTCGATTACAGACCACGACCTGGATCACGTTCTGCGTTATGCAAGCACCAAGGGTATAGTCGCAGACAAGAACTTCTTCTGCCTTGTCATGCATTTCTTCAACCATCAAACGCATCATCGAGGCCAAGCTACCACTTTGTTTTCACAGCTAGGCGTAGATACTGGGGTAACAGATCTGCTTGCTCTTATCCCAAATGAAGCGATGGTATAACCCGATAGCAAGAAGAAGCCAATCTATCGCGCAGACGCAGTGTGGGGTCGACAAAGGGGGCGGTGCAAGCTACGCTGCTGCCTTTGGTAGTAAGAGGGAGCCAGCCATTTCCTATCCCGGCTAGACAGGAGGTACGCCACATGATCCCCATTCGAGTTCGGGCAATTGACCACGTGGTCCTAAGGATCGTCGACGAACAGTCCATGCTCCATTTCTATGGCAACATTCTGGGTTGCTCTGTCGAGCGGCGTCAGGATGCGCTTGGTCTCATTCAACTCCGTGCCGGTCGTGCGCTTATCGATCTCGTCACCCTGACGGGGAAGCTCGGACGTGAGGGCGGCGGCGCACCCAGCCCTGAAGGTCGGAATATGGATCATTTCTGCCTGAGAGTTGATCCCTTCAATGAGACGGAAATCCGTGCCCACCTGGCCGCACACGGTGTCCAGGCTGGCGCCACAGTTCGGCGCTATGGAGCAGAAGGCGAGGGCCCGTCTTTCTACCTGATGGACCCGGAAGGGAATATCGTTGAACTTAAAGGGCCACCCAATGGTGACGGCGGCTCACAGTGCATTCCATCTGATGTCGCAAGCGCGCATGCACCGTAGATGGCGCTTTCCCGGTCGTTATTCTTGGTGCACTGGTTCCGGGATCTCCAGCTTCACGTCGTCTTCCTCCAGGCGGGCCATGATTCGCGTGCCCTTGGGCAACTCGCCAAAAAGGATATGCTCCGCCAGCGGTTTCTTCAAATATTCCTGAATGACCCGAGCCATGGGCCGGGCACCCATCTGCGGGTCATAACCTTTGTCCGCCAGCCACTGTCGCAGATCAGTGCTGATCTCCAGACTGTAACCCTTTTGCAGCAACTGCTCGTCGAGTTCCATGACGAACTTGTCCACGACATGGAGCACCGTATCCCGCGACAACGGCGCGAAGGGTACCACGGCGTCCAGGCGGTTGCGGAACTCTGGGGCGAAAACGCGGCGAATGGTTTCCATCTCCTGCCCGCTGTCACCCTCTGGTGCGCTCATGAAACCGATGGCCGCCTTACCGCGGGATTCCGCACCCGCATTGGTGGTCATGATCAGGACCACATTGCGGAAATCCACGGAGCGCCCGCCCGCGTCCGTCAGCTTGCCGTGGTCCATCACCTGCAGGAGGACGTTGAAGATGTCCGGGTGTGCCTTCTCGATCTCATCGAGCAGGAGCACCGCATGCGGATTGCGGCTCACGGCCTCGGTTAGTTGTCCGGCCTGATCGTGACCCACATATCCCGGCGGCGCGCCGATGAGTCGCGAGACGGTGTGCCGTTCCATGTACTCGCTCATATCGAAACGCAACAACGGAATGCCGAGGAGACTCGCCAGCTGTCTGCTCAGCTCCGTCTTGCCCACGCCGGTGGGGCCGGCGAAGAGAAAACTGCCTACCGGTTTTTCATGGTGACGCAGACCCGCCCGCGCCATCTTGATGGCCGCCGCAAGTTCGTGAATGGCCTTTCCCTGGCCATAGATCACCAGCCCCAGATCGCGCTCCAGGTATCTCAGCGCCTGACGATCGTCGGTGGAGACGCTCTTGCCCGGAATACGCGCCACGCGGGCTACCATTTCCTCGATGTCGTGGATCCCGATGCTTTTCTTGCGCCGGGAAACGGGCAGGAGCGCTTGCGCCGCTCCCACTTCATCGATGAGATCGATCGCTTTGTCCGGTAAATGACGATCGTGGATATGTTTGACGGAAAGCTCCACCGCCGCACGCAGGGCCGTATCGGTGTAACGCAGGCCATGATGCTGCTCGAACTGTCCCTTCAGACCCCGCAGGATCTGGACGGACTCTTCTTGGGAGGGTTCCGGGACATCGATTTTCTGGAAGCGGCGTGTCAGCGCTCGGTCTTTTTCGAAATATTGACGGAATTCCTGGTAGGTAGTGGCTCCGATGCATTTCAATTCACCGGAGGCCAGCGCCGGTTTCAGGAGGTTGGAGGCATCCATGGCGCCCCCGGATGCGGCACCGGCACCGATCAAGGTATGGATCTCGTCGATAAAGAGAATGCTGTTGGGTTTTTTGCGTAGCGATTTCAGTACGGATTTGAGGCGTTCTTCAAAGTCGCCCCGATAGCGCGACCCGGCGATCAACGCTCCTAAATCCAGGGCATAAATCGTGGCGTCCTCCAGTATTTCCGGCACCTTGCCGGCGACGATGGCGCGTGCCAGACCCTCGACGATGGCGGTTTTCCCCACACCGGGTTCGCCAACGAAGAGCGGATTGTTTTTCCGCCGTCGTGCCAGTACCTGTAGGGCGCGCGTCAACTCTTCCTGTCTGCCGATCAACGGGTCCAGGCGTCCAGCCCGAGCCATGGCATTGAGATTGCGCGCGTAGGCCGTGAGAGGGTCCTTGCTGTTGCTTTTCTGCTCGGTAGCATTACCGACTTCCTCTTCTTCCTCGTCCATGACTTCATCCTTGCGCACCCCGTGCGCGAGAAAATTGACTACATCAAGTCGTGTTACCCGTTCTTTCTGCAAAAAATAAACGGCATGGGATTCTCTTTCGGCGAAGATGGCGACGATGACGTTGGCCCCCGACACCGCCTCCTTCCCTGCCGATTGCACATGGTAGAGCGCGCGCTGGATCACTCGTTGAAACCCTACGGAGGGCTGGGTATTGACGGTGCCCGCAGGACCTATGACGGGCACCTTGCGTTCCAGAAACTGCTGGAGTTCTCCCGCCAGATGGTTGCGATCGGCGCCACAGGCCGTCAGTACCTCCATGCTGTTAGGGTTGTCCAGCAGGGCGAGCAGGAGATGTTCGACCGAAGCGTATTCGTGTCCATATTGGCGGGCCATCTGGAAGGCCTGGTTGATGGATTGTTCCAACGGCTTATCGATCATGACTCACTCCTTTTCCATAACGCAGCGTAATGGATGCTGGTGTTGCCGGGCATCGGCAGTGACCAGGGCGACCTTGGTTTCCGCCATGTCGTAGGGGTAAATCCCGCATAACCCCTTACCCTGTTGATGTACCGCCATCATTACCGCTATCGCCTCGTCATGCGGTTTGTGAAAATATGCTTCGAGAACACGCACCACATAGTCCATAGGTGTGAAATCATCATTCACCAGCAGCACCCGGTACAGGCGGGGCTCCTGTGCCTGTGGTTCCCGCTCCAGGATCGTGTTGCGACGATGCTGTGTTCTACCCATGACCTACGCTCCGTAACCATGACCGACGCCCTCCATTGTGGCGCCTGCTTTCCGCTCTGGCAAGGCTGTCTGCTGCTAAAGTCTTCATACCATCGCGTCTTGGAGAGGGACAGTCCGGACCTAAAAAAGCGCCGGGAGATTCTCTCCCGGCGCTTTTCCCCAGGCGATACCCAGAGAAGTTACTTGGTGATATCGATTTTCGCCTGGCTGCGCAGATCGGAAACGAATTTGGCGGCCTCCTGCTGCTGTAATTGGGTTTCGATCCGGCTCTTCATGGCGCTCAATGGTGGTGGGGTCAGGGTACGGGTCGCCTGTACCTCGATCACGTGATAACCGAATTGGGTCTGCACCGGGCCGACAGGCTTGTTGATGGGGGCGGTCTCGATGGCTTGGGCGAAGGGCGGAACGACCATGCCGGGGACGATCCAGCCCAATTCGCCACCATGGGCAGCGCTGGCCTTGTCGATGGAATATTTCTCCGCCAGGGGGGAGAATTTCTTGCCGGCTTTGAGATCAGCCATGATTTTTTCGGCCTCGGCCTTGGTTTTTACCAGAATGTGACGGACTTCAAACTCCTTTTTGCCCATGGCTTGGACGAACTTGCTGTAGGCACTCTGGATGTCGGAGCTGGGAATGGGATGTTCTTTCACGTACTGATCCACCGCCGCGTCGGCCAGGATCTGACGCTTGGCGATGGCCAGACGCTCTTTGACGGCGCTGGACTGGTTCAGTTGGTGATGGATGGCGTATTGTGAAAGCACTTCCATATTCACCAGATTCTGCACCACCTGCTCGCGGGCATGGGGCTCTTTGGCGAGCTCTGGGCTCATGGACATAATGGCCTGCACCTGACTGTTGTCGATAGCGGTGCCATTGACGGTGGCCACCGGGACAGCGAAAGCAGGTACCGCGAAAGCGCTGACGGTGGCAGCAAGAATGACTGAGCGAAGTTTCATAAAGTTTCCTTCAGGTTAAGTGATGCTGACCCTATTATCCATAGAAGCAGACAAAGGGGAAGTCTCAGGGGTACTACGTTGTGGCGGAGCTTCCGTTTCCTCGCCCGAAGCATAAAATCACGCCGATGTCTGCGTCCCTGCAAATAATGCGTCAGGCTGCAGGCGTAACTCCCGGTCACCAGGGAACGGAGCGATGGCGATGCCTACCAGGAAGACTGGCCGGGCCACCCGTAAATGCCGCTGCCTGTTGGACCACACGCGAGCAGAATTTATCCATGATTAAAACATGCTCTGGCGTGTTGCCATTGAGATCTATTGTCCTGTCGCTTTGGGGAGGGGAATCACGCGGTCCACCCTATGTCCCTTCTCCTGCACGGGAACAGCCTTGTGTTCGAGAACGGCGAGCGCTTCCCGCAGGGGGTAATCCTTGGTCAGATCGGGGTTCAAGGTGCCGCCAGTAGCCACGGTGTTCTCTTCTTCCGCGGACTGGGTGGTCGCGGTGGGTGCGGAGACCGTTGCGGAGCTCGGCGAAACGATGGTGTACTGAGGGGTGACCTTGCTGCACTCGTCGGGGGCTTTCAGCACGCCCTGTAGTTCCGACTCTTTGAGAAGATCGGCATTCAGGGCGCGCAGCTGCGCATTGGCCGGCTGCACTTCGACATTAGGGACGACGCCCTGACTCTGGATGGAACAACCCGCCGGGGTGTAGTAGAGCGCTGTGGTCAGTTTGAGGGCGCCACCGTTGCTCAATGGTATTACGGTCTGCACAGACCCCTTGCCGAAGCTGCGCTGACCCATGACCAGCGCACGACCGTCGTCTTTGAGTGCACCGGTGACAATCTCTGCGGCCGAAGCCGAACCGCCATTGACGAGTACAACCATGGGTGCGCCGTGGAGAGAGTCGGGGCCCTGGGCGGAGAAGCGCATGTCGCTGTCGGTGGTGCGGCCTTTGGTATAGACGATAAGCCCCTTATTCAAGAAAGTGTTCGCCGTTTCTACCCCGGCATCGAGCACGCCGCCCGGATTGTTGCGCAAGTCCAGAATCAGGCCCTTGAGATGTCCATGCGCCTTCTGCTCCAGGTACTCTACCGCTTTGCGGGTTTCGGTGCCGGTGTTTTCCTGGAACTGGCTGATGCGGATGTAGCCATAGCCAGGTGCGAGCATCGCCGAACGCACGCTCTGCACCCTGATGATGGCGCGAGTCAGGGTGATGTGCAGAGGTTGCACCTGATGCGGACGTAAAATGGTCAGTGTGATTTGTGTCCCCGGTTTGCCGCGCATCATATCCACGGCTTTCTGCAAGGGGATGCCCTGCACGGCTTTGTGGTCGATTTTGATGATGAGATCCCCATGCCGAATGCCTGCTTTTGCCGCTGGGGTGCCGTCGATGGGCGCAACGACCTTGAGGACGCCATGATCGCCCGTCACCTCAATACCCAGTCCGCCGAATTTGCCGTTGGTGAGCACCTTCATCGCCTTGAATTCTTTGGGTGTCAGGTAGGCAGAGTGGGGATCGAGGGCACTGACCATGCCCTCGATGGCCCCATTCATCAGCTTTTTGTCGGAGGTGGGGTCGACGTAATTGGATTTGACGATCTCGAACACCTGACTAAAGGTTTGGATCTGTTTCAGCGGAATGCCATTCCGATCGCCGGCCGCGTAAACGGTGACGGCAAAGCTGATACCGGCGCCGAGCACGAGCCCGGCACCGATGCCCAGAAAAAAAGTACGGGAGCGCGGTTTAGGGGTGAGAAAAGTGGACATGGACGAAGTCTCTCATGGGATTGAACGGGTGCGGGGCGTCTATCGGAAACAGCAAGTCACACCTCAATTGTGGATATAGTCCAACGGATTAACGGGGTGACCGGCATTGCGCATTTCAAAGTAGAGGCCGTCGTTCCCTAGTTCGCCGCCACTGCCGACACGGCCTATCTGGCGCCCGGTGGTGACCTGCTCTCCAACGTGGACATCCGTGGCACCCAAGTGCCCGTAGATCGCCAACAGGCTGTGCGCGATCTGTACGATGACAATCTGCCCATAGCCGCGCAAAGGTCCCGCGTACAGTACCATACCCGATGCAATGGCGCGAACGGGTGTCCCCACGGTCGCTTGGAAGATGATACCCTGCCAACTGAGTCCGCCGGTTACTCGCGGTGCGCCAAAACGGACCGTGATGGCCCCATTCACTGGGGCCGGATATCTTCCGTGGCCGACGATGGGTGTCGCGGGCACGGCGGGGGCGGGACCGGGGGGCGCTGGTGTGTTGGTTGTGGTGAGT
>JAKCBU010000054.1 GCA_021839095.1 Pseudomonadota bacterium
GACAAGGTGGACGATGTGTATGTCTTTAATGTCGGAGGCAACAAGCTGCGGATCATTGCGGCGGTTCACTTCAACACCGGCAAGGTTTTCATTCGACAGGTACTTACCCACCCCGAATATGACAAAGGGCATTGGAGGACAAAATGATGAACACCTATATTAACGACGCGATCACCCATTGGCCCCATGTCGCCCCCCTGTTACAGCCCGCCCATACCGAAGAGGAATACAACGCCCTCGTGGAAGCTCTGGATGCGGTGCTAGACGCGGGTGGGGCCGACGAGTCGCACCCCATGGCCCGACTGGCGGATTACCTGGGCGACCTGGTGGCGCAATGGGAAGCGCAGGATTCCATGCCGGATGGCGCGACACCCTTGGAAGTCTTGCGCTTCCTTATGGCCCAACATGATCTGAAGCAGGTCGACTTGCCGGAAATCGGCAGCCAGGGTGTAGTGAGTGAAATAATGCACGGCAAGCGCACCCTGAACCTGCGTCAGGCGCGGGCGCTTGCGGAACGTTTCGGGGTATCGGCACAGATGTTTTTGTAATTGGCTCGGTATTTTCAAGGGGTGTAGAGACCGAAGAAAATGGGTCACTCACGCTGCTTCGTTGGGGGAGACAACCGCGATACAATGGTATCCAGACACGGAAATAGGAGATACTGATGAGCATGCAGGTTGAGTTGCTGGAGAAACGCCAGAAAATCATTGCGCGCGCACGCGCCGACCTGATTGGGTTCTTGGCATATCTTGACATCACCGACATGTTTGCCATCGATGATGAAGACCTTCTCTACGATGTGCTAAATAATCAGAATGTGCGCCAGCGTATGCTGGGAGAGATATCTCGAGATGATCTGCTGTCACATTGTCTTTCCGCCGCCGTTGCACACGTTGCCAGGATCCTCGCGCCCGAAGATTTTCGGGCGATTGTTGCAGAGTGTACGAAAATTGCGTGTGGAGCATCCTCTGAATCCTATAGAACAGTTGACCCGGATGTGCTGGCCGGACTCATTTATGGCGATGTTCTGAAACAAGCTCCCACCGAAGATATGCGGGAGGAATACTGTCCTTGGTGGGAAGGACATGAATCGGTTTTCTTCGCAAACGAAACGGCAAAGATTATATCTGGTGCTGCCCAGACTAATGTTATTGCCACCCCCCGCGAGTCTGCCTCTTTCGTCCCCCATCGTCAGACTGGTGGATCTGGTGGATCCGATTCTGACAACGGCGATGGAGAGCCGCCCCGACCTCGATCCGCCACCCACGCATCCGCACCACTACTCCCCAATAGCCTCACCCACTCCCTGATCTCCGTCGGGGGTGCCCAGTGAGAGCGCCCAACACAAATCAGCAACACGTCAGCCCGTGCCCGATAGATGGCATGGACAAAGCCACGCCAACCACGTCAGCCGCTTGCGCTATCCGGGATCAAAAAAATGATCCTAAAACGCGAAAATCGTGCTGTTATGAAAAAATCCTGCCCGCCGGTCCATGCCAGGATCATGGTATGGATCATGACGCCACAAAATTAGCCATCAGCTTGCCAGAACTGGCCGTCGCCATCGGCGCCAATGTCCGCTCGCTCCGTAATGCTTTTTATGCGCGCCCGCAAGACTTTCCTCCGGTTGTCTATCTGCCTGGGACAAGCGGCCCACGCTGCCTGATGACAGATGTCCAGATTTGGCTTGAATCCCGCAAGGCCAAGCCCGCATCACCACCGCCAGCGCCAGTCACCCCCACATCTAAAGGCCGCCCACGCAAGGCTTCCGCCGCGCAAATCGCCCGCGCCCGCCAGGGCAAAGGCGGTGCGGCATGAGCACGGTGAGCACGTTCAACTTGCCCGATCTGAATCAGCGAGTAGCAGCCCTGCAATGGTACATAGATGCCGCGCGGGCCGGAGCCATCGCCCCAGATGATCCCATCCACCTCAAGACTGGATTGCTGACCATGGACCTGCAAGCCGTTGCGGCCCGGTTGACGCCCAAAAACAAAAGCGCTTGCACGTTCACCTATAAAGACATGGCCAGGGCGATCAATGCCAGGAATCCTGGCGCCAAGTGCCGGGACACAACGCTCAGAAAACGCGCCGTCCTCCAATACCTAAGAGACAAGAACATGGATGGGGAGTTCTCCACAAACTTGCCGGGCAAAACCAAAACCATGTTTTCCCAGCGTGCCATCGACTTCACCGCGGAGCACTACCTGGGACTTCTGGCCCAGGGGTGGAGGGAGTGAGGGGCAAAACCGCGATCAGGTCCGGCCCAAACCCCACAGCCAAATGCCAGGAGCCTAAAAAAGTTTGCTCGGTAAATCCAAATCCACTGCGGGAAGGACGTAAAAAAAGGCCAGCGCCCGCTGGCCTAGCACTCACTACATACCAAGGAAGATGATTATGGAAACCGAAGTTGATGTCAAGAATACCGCCACGGTTCGGCAGAATGCCGCTCTGACCCGCTGGGCCGCCGCAAGCCCTGCATCTCCTGAACAAATCTCGGACGCCACCGGCTGTGGCCCAGAGCTGGCCCAACATATGGCAGGCCTGGATCTGCGACTTGACGGGAAAACCAGACACGGAAAACAAAGCATTCTGTTCCCCCTGTACTCCCGGCAAACTGGCGGCAAACTGGAAGTATCCGCCATCCAGTTTCTGACCAGCGAAAGCGGCGCTATGGACTTCATCGGCGCAACAGAAACAAAAATATTCCGTAACCAGGAAGCCGCCGTGACGGTGCTGCCGATGATCATCCCCCAGGCCAAGGACGTGAATGAAAAAACCATCAAACGCCCAAACAATCTAATGCTAGTCATGGGCGGCAAGGACGCCGTCACGCTGAATCTGGTCACCGGCATCGAGACCGTGGCCCTGCCCTCCTCGCGCATCCCCCACCACCTGGCGGAGAAATGGGCGAAGGGTGAGAAGCATCAGATATGGATCCACGGCGCGGTGGAATGGGAAATGCAGGAGATCGTAACCCGCCTACACGACGCAGGATTTGCCGGATTTATTCGCTGGACAGGCAACCCCATCGCCCGTGCCATGCCTGGCGAGGAGCCAGAGCCTTCGGAGGATGGCAAACCCGTATTGAACGAGATGAATGCGAAGATCCCGCGAGACGACGCCTGGGTGACGCACCTGGCGGGTGGTCCGGACGCGGTGAAAGCGCTGCTGGCAGGCAGCGTCACCGTCCACAACCCAAAGAAGGTTAAGGCCACCGGCGAATCCGAATCCCCGGTAAAAAACGCTGAGAAGGCACTAAACACGCACCGTCAGACCGGCAAAAAGCGCGACGATCAGACCATGTATTATGCCTCCCCGGATGAAGCCAGCGAATTCCTGAATCAGGTCCTCCACGAAGGCGGCGAACATGTGTCCGGGCTGGTTGCCACCACCGGCACTGGCAAAACCCGCGCGATCGTGGCGCGCATGCTGATGGACACGGACCACGCGTACATCTACGGCGCACCCACGAATGACCTCGCCCAGGAAACCTACCATGCGGCGCTCGAAATGCAGGAGCAGATGCTCCAGGAAGGGAAACTGAAGCAGAAGCGTTCCTTACGGTTCCACGAGCCCAGAAGCGAAGAAAATTGCCAGCGCTGGCAGGTCGTCACCTTCCTCCAGACCGAAAATCGCGCACCCTGGGCACAGGGATGCCAGATCAAGGATATTGCCGATGGCGTCAAAGGCGACTGCCCGCACGCCGATCAGTGCAAAAACCATGGGTATCTGGCCGGTCTGGACGCCTCCAAAAAGAGCGAGGTCGTATTTACCGTCCACCAAGCCCTAGGCGGTGACTCATCCCTGCTGGGATATGCCGACGGAATGGGATCGATGGACGGCAACAATGGCAATTGGGAAGACAGCGGAAATCTGGAAGAGCGGCTCATTATTGTCGATGAATACATCCCCATGTTTTCTCGGCTGGACATGCGGGTCGATGACATCCTGAAAAACATCCTGGCGGCCGACAAGCGCATTGACCAAAGGTGGATCGAGCGATATGCCGAGCGGGTTCTGGACCACAAGACGTTTCCCGCTGAAGAACGCAGGAAAATGGCCGGGGATGCATTCGTCTGGTACGACCTGCATTACCGACCGGTCATGCAGGGGATCATGGCGCAGGTCGCCGAACACGCTGACCCCAAGAAGGATCCGAAGCCGCGTGATGTGAAGATCTCCGGCGTCTGGGCCGACTTCATGAAGGTATACCCCACCCGCCCCGAGTGGCTGGACCAGATGGACGGGTCCACCCTGGGCGAGCGGCCGTACCTGGTAGGCAGTCAGGATCAATGGATACTGCCCAGGCTCTGGCTGGACGCGCTGCATGAAGCCCTGAAGAGCGATTTAGGCACGTTCTTTTACGATGGCAAGCTGATCATTGGCCGGGAATCAGGACTCTTCAAGACCCTCCTGAAGCAGGGCGGCTATCTGTTGGATGCCACCATGCCCCGGGGACATCAGGCCGTAATCCGCCAATTCCAGGGCGGGAGAAACGGCGAAAAGAAAGGCACCGTCATCGACGTGCCGGTATCCCAGCCATACCTAAAAGTCCTCCAAATACTGGACGGCAACAAGCATGGCCGGGCGGCACTGGGGAAAAAGGCCTTCCCGCGGGAGATCGGAAAATTCATGCGCGCATGGCTGGAGCTCATCGCGCTGCATGGGCCCCGCAAGGTGTCGGTGCTGACCCACATGCCGATCCGATATATCCTCGCCGCAGCATTCGCCGGGCCGGAAGAATTCCACACGATATTCCACCACCTGGGCGAGGAGAAAGCCGCCGTCATGGAAGAAAAGATCCGGCGCTGGCTGGATAATAAGGGCTGGGCCTACGGTGGCAAGGATTGGCGCGAGCTGATGAAGAGCATGGACATCCCCGCGAACCCGGAGGCCGCGCGTGAAAAATACGGGATCACTCTGGAGGACGTCGCCATGCTAGGCCACTGGGGCAGCGACGACCGTGGCCACAACCGCTGGGAAAATGCCGCCGCGCTGCTGATCTGGGGCGCGCCGCTCAAGACCCCACAGGAATACCAAATCGAGTACCACATCCATCGGGCCATCATGAAGAAACATGGCATCGAACTGGAATACTGGGACGGCAGCGTGGAGAAAGGCCAGACCATCGCCACGAACGGCGGAGAGGACGAACTGGATTCCTCATTCCCGCTACCAACCGTAGCCGACGCAAGAAAGTATGTACTGTCCAGTCTCAACGCCCAGATCGCCCAGGGCATAGGCCGTCTGCGCGGGGTGCGACGCACGGCAGAGAACCCGGCGGAAGTGGTTATGTACCTGGGCGACTTCCCGGTGGCCGCCGTGGAGGGCGGCGATTACCACCTGCCGACCATCGCTTACCAGACCTCATTCCAGAGCCACCTCTGCAAGGTCGCCACAAAGGAAAGCATGGCAGTCTCGGTCATATCCACCATGGAGGGCGGACGCCTCTGCCTGCAGGAAATTTGCGACACGGTGAATCACCATATCGGCGCGTTGAAGTTGTCCATCCCGAAGATGGGCCGGGACGGCGCGCGGAACCTACTGAACCGGATCCGAAACTACGCCGTTACCATGAAAGCCAGTTTGGCAGAAGCGGCCAAGATGCTGGCCGACAAGATCGTCGTCTGGATCATGGCCCCATCGGGGGTTCTGGCTCCAGAGTCATTCTATGCGACCCCGGAAGTCTACGCCAGGCACATCAACGACGACCCGGACTGGATAGACGCTGTGGCCATCCTGGCGAAGATACTGGAACCGCTGGACCCCGGCGCCCAAGACGCCCGCGAGGGATGCGGGCGGTGGCGCATGCCGGACGGCACACTCACCACGTTCTAGCCGCCAAGCCGCACCCCCATCACCATCAACGCATCCGGATCTCATGCCGGAGGGAAACCCATTTCCGCAATCCGGCGGAAAGCACGGGAAAGTCGCGTCCGGATGCCCCCAATCGCACCCGCTAACACAGAAAACAGCCCGCAGGCGGCCATCACCGGACAAAAAACCACCGAAAGACCCCCGGCGGACCGTGGTCCGCCGTCATTTCCGACCGGAAACCATTTCAGTCCGGGCGATTTTAACACCCCCGTCTGCTGTGTATGGATACCTATTTTACAGTGCCGATGGGGGTGTTTTTTTCTGATTCATCAACTCCAAGTTCAGCGTCAACGGTTGGTTTGTGGTGAAGGGAAAAGAAAAAGGCAACCGCCGCACCTTCTCTTTTTCCCACCACCACAAACCACTGCAGGAGGGAAACATGGCTCGGTACTTCCAATCGTCAACAGGCATGGCTTTGCCCTGTAATGATGGCAACGTGTGCTTGATGGATTTAAAGGAGACGCCAATGACTGCGATAGCTGCTGCTGATGATGTTCCGGACATCTGGTCCCCACCGCCGCCGGGTACGCCCGCGCCATCGCCTGACGATACGGAGCGATTCGCCGCCTGGCTGATGAGAACCAGAGGCGACCCCGAGTGGAATCCCGACCGGGCAGACCATGCGATGCCCGCCTGGAGGGACGAAATGACCCGGCTCATAGCGGCATACCAGCGATCCGGGGCGATGGATGACGCTCGCCGGGCGGCTATTCATCACGCCAAACTCATGCACCGTCATTTACTGGATCTGGGTTATCCCGTCAGCGCGGAGCGGGATATGGAGACGTTTGTCTGGTGGATGGCGCACCGGGAAGGGTGGCTGGTCAAAACCTCTGCCGTAGCCTGATAGTGTTTTATTTCCCCTCACCCTATTACCACCAGCACTGCAGGCGTGCGTCACCGCCTGCTTTCCCAGACATGCGCTCTTGTACCATTACCCCCGGATGGTATGGGGCTGAGGGAAAAGAGCCCCCCTTTTCCCTCATCGCGATACATATCCATAACACCGAAAAAATCATGCGGCATCCAGCACGCGCATTTCGATATGCAGGCCAGCCGCTGTCGCCATGTTCACCAAGGCATCCAGGGTAAACAGATTGATCTTGCCGCGCACCAGGTCTGATACGCGCGGCTGAGTAACACCGAAGAGCTTGGCGGCCTGCGCCTGACTCATTTCGGTGCAAGCCATGTGCTTCTTGAGCGCCATCAT
>JAKCBU010000055.1 GCA_021839095.1 Pseudomonadota bacterium
CCGGTCAGGACCGTGACCGGACAAACCGTTGGCGCAGGTGAAAAACACGATCCAGAACGCCCAGTACACTGATCACCAGCAAAAGCTGGGAAAGCAGGATCACTCCTACATAAAAAGCGACCAGCGCGAAAAGCGGCCAGCCCCGCAACGCGAACCACAGATGCACGAGACTCAAACCCTGCAACAGATAAAACCCGCCGATCAGAATGGCGAGGTTCTGCACCGGCCACAACGCGCCGCCATGCAGCAGACCGACGCCCAGCAAAGTTGCTACCAGCAGCCAGACCAAGGCGTCCGGCAGCACCCAGTCCCGGAACACCCGCTGTGGCGCGGCGACACCTTGCAGACGCTCGCGCCAGCGACTGGCCAGTAATGCCGCCAAGGCCCAGAGAATGGTCAGCCCCGTGGCGAGAATCCCCGGCATCAGACGCGCCATTTCGCCCAGCATCTGGCGCTGCGTCGAACTCAAATCCTTACGGGCCGGCGCCAGCAGATGTGCGATCTGCGTCTGCCAGAAGCTTGGGCCTGCTCCCTGCGGTATGACCCACAGGGAGAGCACCAGTACCACGAGGGACAAGCCGATGATCACCCAGACCACACCATCCCACTCAGCGCCCCACCGTAAACCTTCCCCCAGCAACCGCCCTGGCAACCACGCCACCAAGGCAAAGGCGACACCATACCACGGGTTCAACATGAACAACGCGGAGGTCACACCGGCAATCAGCAGAACCTCCAGGCTCTCCTTGCGTCCGGCCTGCAAGGTGACCAGCGCCACCAGCGCGACGCAATTGAGCAGCAACAGTCCCGCGAGGAAGGGTACCCGTCCCGCCAGGCTGAAAAGCACAGCCGTACTGACGCCGGCTTGCCAGCGTCCGCTGAGAAACCAGCGCAAGATCCCGCCCTCTTCTGGCTGCGCCGCCACCGGGGCAGGGGCTCCTTAACGCACGACGTAGGGCAACAATGCCAGGAAACGTGCGCGCTTGATGGCGGTGGTCAGTTGCCGCTGGTAAAGATTGCTCGTCCCGGTAATCCGACTGGGCACGATTTTGCCCGTCTCGCCGACATACGCCTGCAAGGTTTTCAGATCCTTGTAGTCGATTTCCTTGACGCCTTCCGCCTTGAAACGGCAAAACTTGCGGCGGCGGGTAAAATTGCCGCCGCCGCGTTTGTCGCCATCCCCGTCCCGATCCCTGTCCCGATTGAATGCCATCTGAATCTCCTTGATCAAGCCGTCTTTACGGCTTCGTTATCACTGTGGTCCGGTTCGCCCTCGTTTTCCGCAAGATCCGCGGCCTCTTCACCACGGTCGCGGCGGTCATTCTCTTCGCGAGCCAGAAAGGAGGGGTCGGTGATCGCTTCGTCGCGGGCCAGAATCAGGTGACGCAATACCGCGTCATTGAAACGGAAGGCATCCTCCAACTCGGCCAGGGCAGCCCCGGTACATTCCACGTTCATCAGGACGTAGTGGGCCTTGTGGGCTTTTTTGATGGGATAAGCCAGTTGCCGGCGGCCCCAGTCTTCCAGGCGGTGAAAACGGCCACCATCGCCCTCGACCATGCCGCGATAGCGCTCGATCATTTGCGGGACCTGCTCACTCTGATCAGGATGGACCAGAAACACGATTTCATAATGACGCAAAATAGGCTCCTTGTGGTTCACTGCGGAGTCCGGGCGCCTATCGCCCGGACAAGGAGTAAAAGGTGAGGGCGTATTCTAATACGCGACGCGGGAAAAACAAGGGGTTAACCTTTGGCCCTACGCACCACCCGGACGAAAGCCGACGTTCAGACCCTCTCAACCCGCGCATTCCGGGGCCAGGGCCTGTAATTGCTCGATCTGTCGCAGACAGCGCGCCCGCACCGCGGAGGACAGACGCGACACGGCCTGGTGAGCGGCGAGCCTCTCCAGACGGGGGCGCCGCGGAAGCGGACCACCAGACTGTAGATGAGCGATGGCCGCCGCCGCACCCGCGGGGTCATTGCAGATCAGCAGCAGATCCGCACCGGCCGCCAGCGCCCCGTCGACCCGGGCCGTCATGTCGCCGATCCCATGCGCCCCCGCCATGCTGAGGTCATCACTGATCACCACACCGGTGAAACCCATGTCGGCACGGAGGATATCCTGCAGCCAGCGCGATGAGAAACCGGCGGGATGCTCGGCATCCACCTGGGGATACAGGCAATGCGCGGGCATGATCGCCGGAATCCCCGCGGCAATCAGGGCGGCAAAGGGCTGCAGATCTTCCTGCAACGCCGCACGGGGGCGGGTATCCACCGGCAAGGCCCAATGAGAGTCCGCGGCTACCGCACCATGGCCGGGAAAGTGCTTGGCGACGCCCTGCAGACCCATCTGTGCCATCCCCTTCCACACCGCCGTGGCCAATACACCCACCCACTCCGGATCACGGTGGATGGCGCGGTCGCCGATCACGCTGGAGACCCCCCGATCCAGATCCAGGCAAGGGGTAAAGTCCAGATCCAGTCCGATATCCCGCAGTTCCGCACCCAGCAGTACCCCCCAGTCCCAAGCGGCCTCCCGTGCCCGCTCCAGACCCTCGCGGTCCGCCAACAGACCCAGGGTCGCCATCGGCGGGAAGCGCGTCACCCCAGTGCGCAGGCGCTGCACCCGCCCCCCTTCCTGATCGATACCGATGATGAGCGGGGGATGACGCAACGCATGCAGTTCACTGCATAAGGCCTGAACCTGTGAAGCGTCGATACAGTTGCGGGCGAAGAGAATGACCCCACCCACCGCGGGTTGACGCAACACCGCGCACTCGGCGGCCGTCGGCCGGCGGCCGGCGATGTCGATCATGAGCGGACCTCGGTCGAGGTCCTGGGGTTCAATCCGTACGGGCATTGGGGGTGGCCTCCTCCGCGCCAGCCTGCTTCGCGGCCTTCGCCGCGGCACGCGCCCTGGCTTCCGCCTTATTCCTCTCTTCATTCTGCACCAGTTCCATATCCGGTGGCATGGAGATAGGCAGGGTGATGCTGGGCGGTTGACTCGGGATGCCATGCACGTGCACCGGTACAATCATCATGCTGAAACCATCGTGTTGCAGACGGTCCTGCACGATAAAGCTGACTTCATCGTGCAGCAGTCCCCGGAAAAACCCCTGGAAGGGGGTGTCGATCACCCGTCCGGCAAAAAAAATGCTTTGCGGAAAATAGCGGATGGCGACGTTGGCCAGTTCCTCCATCGCCTGAATGCGATCGGTGGAATACGTGGCGAACCACGTGGACGCCATTCCCTCGTTACGGCAGAAGGCCATGTACTGGTTGGCCTCCGCCTCCACATAAATCTTGAGATCCTCCATCGCCTGGATACCCTTGAACTCGCCCTGACCGACAATGCCGGCGAGCAGAAAGACATAATTCTTGACGAAATCACCGACCATGCGATGCGCGGTCAGCAGGGTATGGAGCCCCAACCCGTCAAAACGACTGACAAAAAACACCGCGGTGGCACCCCGCGGGTCGAGCGGCAAGTTGGGGCCGGGTTCCAGATTTTCGGGGACCACGTCCAGCATGGTTTCGTCCAGTTCCGCTGTGATTTTGCTGATGCTCTTGTAGTGGCGATAGATCAGGTAGCCGAGCACGACACCCACCAGGGTGATCAGTAGGGTAAACCAGCCACCCGCGTCAAATTTCTCAAAAATAGTGATCGCGAGGATGGACGCGGTGACGATAAAGCCCGACACACTGATGGTCAGACGCGACAGCCAGCGGGGATCCTGATATCGCTGGAAAAACCAGTGCCGGCTCAGTCCGGCCATGGTCAGGGTGAAGGTGATGAATACATTGATGCTGTAAAGCACCACGAGAATGCTGACATGCCCCCTCGTCGCGAGGAGAATAGCGATGGCCGCAAAACCGATCAACAGAATCCCGTTACGGGACACGAAACGATCCGACAGATAGGAAAAGCGCTCCGGAAGCCAGCGGTCGACGGCCATGTTGGCCATGACGATGGGTGCCGTGATGATACCCGTGTTGGCCGCGATGAAGAGCAGCAAGCCCTCCGTCAGCAGCGTAATCAACGTCGCCGTGGACCCCACGGGGAGACCGTCCCAGGCCCAGCCTTGGGTGATATCGCCGTATAGCACGGCGTTCAGGGTCTGCCCCGCCACCGCATGCACGTGATAGATCAGATATAGAAAGATTAGGCTGCCTGCCACCAGCGACAGAGAAGTGGCCAGCAGGGTCATGGTGCGCTGCCCCGTCTGCACCCGGGGCTCACGCATGATATGCACCCCGTTGGCCACCGCTTCCAGACCGGTATAGGTGCCGCCACCCAGACTAAAAGCCCGGAAAATCAAGGCGATGATGAATATCCAGCCATACTGCATGCCATCCCGCTGGACGCCCGCCATCGTGTTCCGGGCGATCTTGGGCATATCCTCCACATGATTCATCAGCCCCCAGCCGAGAAGAATGGTATGGGTGATGACAAAAGCCAAGAAGATGGGCAACAGGATCTTGATGGATTCTTTCATGCCGCGCAGATTGAGGAAGATCAAGAACAGCAGCACAGCGACATCCATGAGGATACGTTCGTCATACCAAGAAGTGGGCATGGCGCTGAGCAGGGCTTCGGTCCCCGACGCCACCGAAATGGATGCCGTCAGGATGTAATCGACAATCAGCGCAGCGCCACTCACCAGGCCCGCTTTGGGTCCCAGCAGGGTCGATGCCGTGTGATACCCCCCGCCCCCGTCCGGGAAAAGGGCGATCACCTGCTTGTAACCCGCCGAGATGATGAACACGGAGAGCGGGATGCCAATGGCCAGAAAGACGGAGAGATATTCATGACCCTTGAGGGCGTAATAAATTTCCGGCGGACCGTAGGCGGAGGAAGACAGGGCGTCGGAACCGAGGCCGACCCAGGCCAGAAACGCCGCCAGCGAAAGGCTCTCGAAGAGCTTGGGATTGAAGACGTTTACGGCGCGGCGAAAACGGGGCAGGCGAAGCCAGGCCATTCAGGGCCTCCTCGGGGCGGGAAAGGACAACGGATGCTGCGAGCCGATAAACACCGGGGTTGCCACGGCGCAACGCGCAAAAAGCGCGCCTATCGCTTCCGGCGCCATGCGGACGCAGCCCGCCGACACGGGCTGGCCAAGGTGCTCCGTATCGGCGGTACCATGAATATAGATATAACGGCGCTGGGTATCCTGCCGACCGCCCCGGTTGACGCCACTTTCGCATCCGGAAAGCCAGAGAATGCGGCCGAGAATCCAGTCCTGCCGGGGTTGATCCGCCACCTCTTCCGGGTGGTAGCAGGCACCGGTCCAGCGTCGCCCGCGCAGGATCGCGGTCAGGGGCAGGCCATCGCCGATGCGCGCGCGTATCACATGCCAGCCGCGCGGCGTGCAACCACTGCCAGGCTGCTCACCAAGTCCGTTACGTGCCGTGGACACGGCATACTCCGAATGCGGCGCCAGACCGCGCATCTCACGCAGGCGTTGAGTGGACACATCCACCCAGAGCCAATGCGCTGGCGCCTCAGCGCTCGAAAAGAGCGATGGATTCGACATGGGCGGTATGAGGGAACATATTGACAACGCCCGCGGCGCGCAGGTGGTAGCCCCGTTCATGCACGAGGTATTCCGCATCGCGCGCCAGCGTAGCCGGATTGCAGGAAACGTAGATCAGACGGCGAACCCCGGGCACCAGGCTGCGCAGGACCTCGCTAGCGCCGCTCCGGGGCGGGTCGATCAGTATCTTGTCGATGCCCCCCCTTGGCGCGAAATCTTCCATCCGCACCTGGGTGAGATCGGCCACGGCGAAACGGGCGCATTCCGCCAACCCGTTGGCGGCCGCATTTTCTGCGGCCAAGGCCACCAGTCGGGCATCCCCCTCGATACCGAGCGCCTGCGCCCCCAGCCGCGCGATAGGCAGCGTGAAATTTCCGAGGCCGCAAAACAGGTCGAGAATCCGTTCTCCCGGCTGCGGCCGCAGCAGCATCATGGCGCGCTGTACCATCATCCGATTGACCGCCTGGTTGACCTGGGTAAAGACCAGCGGATCAAAACGCAGGCGCAGTTGGAAATCGGACAGATCGTAATGGAGGGGCTCCGGCTGCTCCGGCCATAAAGGATGCAGGGTATCCGGCCCGCGCGGTTGCAGCCAGATCTGCATCGCACGGGTGCTGCCGAAGTCGCGTAAGTGCTGGAGATCCTGGTCCGTCAATGGACGCAGATGACGGAACACCAAAGCCACCGCATCGGGTGTGGTCGCCACTTCGATCTGCGGAAAGTCCTGCGGCGCATGCATTTGCGCGATGAGCTGACGCAGGGGCAGGAGACACTCTCCGACGCGTGGATCGAGGGTCAGGCATTTCCCCATATCCACCACGAAGTTGCTGTTGCGCTCCCGAAAACCCACCAGCGCCCCCCGGGTTTTCGGGGTGCGCACCGACAGCCGCGCCTTGCTGCGATAGCCTAAAGCCGGCCCATGAATGGGCGGCAAGATACGCTCGGCACGCACCTTGCCGATACGCCAGAGGCTGTCTTCCAGTTGTCTTTGCTTGATAGCCACCTGCGCCGTGGGCTCCAGATGTTGCAAGCTGCACCCCCCGCAGACCCCGAAATGGGGGCAGGGCGGTGGCACCCGCAGGGATGAGGCCCGGTCGATCTGCACGATTTCGGCGTGATCGTAGCTTTTGGCGCTCTGGGTACGCCGGATCCGGACCCGTTCTCCGGGCAAGGCGCCATCGACAAAAAGCACCTTGCCCTCGACACGCGCGACGCCGCGGCCCTCCGCATCCAGACTTTCGATGGAAACCCGCTCGGACTGGGCGTTGTGAATGGGTTTAAGGCGCGGCATGCGAATTCTCTGGCCACAAAGTCAGAAATTCCCGGACATGGGCCTCGTCCCGGCTGTGCAGATAGGTGCGTAGTTGTTGCTGACGGACGCCATACCCGGCCCGGTCGAGATGCCCGCGCGTCAATTCGAAACGCAAATAAATCAGGGTGGTGTTGAGGACGTCGACCTCACAGTACTGGCGGATGCCCGCCAATTTCCCCGCCTGATAATGCGCCCAGACTTCGGCACCGCTCATGCCCAACTTGCCGGGCAGGCCGAGC
>JAKCBU010000056.1 GCA_021839095.1 Pseudomonadota bacterium
CGGATGGGGACGCTGACGATTCTCTGGGTGGGGGTCAAACTCACCTTGTCCGGAGACATCAGCGTCGGCGAATTGATCGCCTTTCAGATGATCTCCGGCCAGGTGACCGGCCCCATCCTCCGCCTGGCGCAGTTGTGGCAGCATTTTCAGCAGGTCGGGGTTTCCGTGAGTCGTATGGGCGATTTGATGAATACGCCGGCGGAGCCGGTAATCGATATCGGCAAGGCCTCGCCGGGTTCGCTGCAGGGCCGGGTCACCTTGGAAAATGTGCACTTTCGCTATACGGCGGACGGTGACGAGGTGCTCAAGGGCATCAGCTTTGACATTCCCGCAGGCTCCTTTGTCGGCATCGTCGGGCGCAGCGGTTCCGGCAAGAGCACCCTGGCGAAGATGTTGCAGCGTTTGTATCTGCCGGATTCCGGCAACGTGCTGATCGACGGCATCGATCTGCGTCATGTGGAGCCCAATTGGCTGCGCCGCCAGATCGGCGTGGTGCTTCAGGATAACTTTCTGTTTTCCGGGACCATCCGAGAAAATATTGCGATGGTTTATCCCGAGGCGCCCCTCGACAGGATCATCGCGGCGGCGGAACTCGCTGGTGCCCACGAGTTCATCAGCAAGCTCCCCGATGCCTACGACACCAAGGTGGGCGAACGGGGGGATTCGCTGTCGGGAGGCCAGAGGCAGCGCATCGCCATCGCCCGCGCGCTGCTGGGCGATCCGCGCATATTGATTTTTGATGAAGCCACCAGTGCGCTGGACTATGAATCGGAGCGCATCATCTGGAAAAACCTCTCCAAAATCTGCCAGGGGCGGACGGTGTTCATGGCGGCGCACCGCCTGGCGTCCATTCGCTCGGCGGATATCGTCCTCGTTCTGGACGACGGCCGATTGGCGGAATATGGCGCGCATCAGGCGTTGATGGCCCAGAAAGGGATCTATGCCCTGTTGGCCCGCGACGAAGAGGGGGCCTGATATGGGACAGCTCAGCAATAACCTGCGTGGCGGCCTGGCGGAGGCTCGGGAACGGAACCGCCAAGCGGCCCTGAAAAAGCTCGAAAACGAGTTTCTGCCGCCATTGCTGGAAATTCAGGAACGGCCGCCGGCGCCCTGGCAGCACTGGATACTCTGGACACTGCTGGCGCTGCTCTTCGCCGCGCTGCTGTGGTCTTATCTGGGCAAAATCAATATCGTGGCAACGGCGACCGGGCAGTTCATCCCCGACGGGCGGGTCAAGGTGGTACAGCCCCTGTCCACGGCTACCGTCGAACGCATCTATGTGCATGACGGCGAGACGGTGCACAAGGGACAACTTCTGGTGTCGCTCAATCCGGCGATAACCCAGGCGAATCTGCAAGCCACCCAGCAGGAGCTCGCCTTCCGGAATCTGCAGCAGGCGCGTATACACGCGCAACTGAGCGGGCGCGCCGCCATTGCACCCGCATCGGGCACCAACCCTGAATACATACGGATGGAGAAGGCGTTGCAGGCCGCCCAGGAGGCCGACTATCAAAGCCGTCTGCAGGCGGCGCAGTCGCGTGCAGACCAGAATGCCACGGCACTGAACTCGGCACGGGCATTGGCCCAGAGTCTGCAAGATCAGGAGGCGCTGTTGCACCCGCAGGTCGTCGCCGATGCCTCCCTTGCGCAAAGCGGCGCCATCCCCCGCATGGAGTACGAAAATGCGCTGCAAAAGGAACTCGGCCTGCAAAGCCAGATCGCCCAGAATCAGGGAGATATCGCCCGTTATCTGCAAAGGCAGGTGGAATACCGCCAAGACATCGAAGGCATCAAGGCGAGCTATCACGCCACCCTGTTGCATAGCCTCGGAGAAAATGCCCAGTCGCTGATTTCGTTGCAGGCGCAACAAACCCATGCCAGCCATGATTTATCCCTGCACGAATTGCGCTCGCCGGTGGACGGCATCGTGCAGGACCTCACGGTGCGCAACGTGGGCGAGGTGGTGACCGCCGCTCAACCGGTGGTCAGTATCGTCCCCAGCGATACACCGCTGGTGGTGGAGGCGTATCTGCCGGATGCCCATATGGCTTTCGTGCATGTCGGTCAGACAGCGCGGGTAAAGGTTTCCGCCTATCCCTTCGAGCAGTACGGCGCCCTGCAAGGGGTTGTCCAGAAAATCAGTCCCGATGCCGTTTCTCCGAGCGGGTCCGGTAAGGCCCTGACTGCTGCGGGATTATCCTACCGGGTGCGCATCACCGTCCCCCACCCTTATCTGATGGTACACGGGGCTTCCGTGAAAATGCGTCCGGGCATGAGCGTATCCGCCAACATCAACACCGGGAGGCGTCGGATCATCCAATTTTTCCTGGGTCCCTTGTTCCGCGACTGGGATGAAGGACTGTCGGTTCGATGAAGAAGCGGACCTTGCGCTGGCGGACCCATGTGCGGCATCCGGGAAATACCCGTTTGGTGCTGGCCTGCTGGATGATGATCGGTATCCTGCCGGGGGCATACGCGGGATCGCTGACGCAGAATGATGCGGATGGCGCCGGACTGGGTTCAGCGCTGATGAACGCATTGCCGGCATCACCGGAAACGGTCGCCCCTGGCCTGCTCCCGCCGCCACCAGCACGGCCGCAGGCTCAGGCTCAGGCTCAGGCTCAGGCTCAGGCTCAGGCTCAGGCTCAGGCTCAGGCTCAGGCTCAGGCTCAGGCTCAGGCTCAGGCTCGGCGGGCGGTTAAAAAGCGTTCGCCGGTCGGACCCACGCCAATGCCTCCGGCGCCGACAGCGACCCGTGCACCAGCGGCGCCGCCTCAAGCGGTCCCCTCGGCAACCGTTGCGCCCGCGCTGTCCTCCGGGCATAGAGCAACCAAAGCCCAAAACTCCGCCGCGGACGTGGGCACACATCCGGCGGATCACGCGGCAGCCGTAGCCATTATGGCGCCACCCGCATCCGCGCCTGCTCTGCCGGATCTCCATGCCTCCGCCCATTCGTCAGCGGCGCCTGTGGGCGCCTTGGCGGCGGGTGGCGGTAGCAAACTGCACGAGTTGCTGGCTACCGCTCTGGCCAATAATTCCGATATCCGTCTGGCCGATCAGTCGCTGCGGGAGGCGCAAGCCGAGTCACTGGATGCCTTCGGGCAGTTTTTACCGCATCTGAATTTTCAGACGCAAACCCAGTTATACGGCAATCAGACGAACCAACCTTCGGTGTCGTTGATCGGCTCCACCATCGTGGTGACTCAGGGCAATAACTATTCCAATTATCTCAGCGTGATGGCCAGCCTGAATCTGTTCGAAGGCGGACAGGGGATTGCCAACCTGGCGGCTTCCCGTCAGGGTGTCCATGCCGGTCACGAGCAGGTGTCCGAGCGGCGCATGCGCACCGCCCTGAACGTGCTGGTTGGCTACGAAGGGTTGCAGAGCCTGCAGTGGCAATTGCGGGCGATCAATCGGTCTCTGGAGTTCATGCGTCAGGACCTCGCCCTGGCCGAGCAGCGCGTGCGGCAGGGAAACGAAAGCCGGATCGATTTGAACCAGATGCGGAGTCAGGTCGCGAATCTGGAAGCACAGCGCCAGGATACGGAAAGGCGACTGGTCAAGGCGCAAACGAATCTCGCCCTGCTCATGGGCAAAACGGGCGCTTTCGACCTGCTGCAATCAGGCGTGCATGACAGCATACCCACCCCGCCGGAATTCGATGCCGCCACCGTGGACGGCGCAGCCGCGGAAAACCTGCCGAGCGTGCAGGTCGCCCGTGCCGCACTGCACAAGGCGCGGGATCGGGTGGATGCGGTGCGCGGTTCCTTTCTCCCGAATGTGAATCTGCAGGCAGGGTACAACTGGATCGGCACATCCAGTCAGGGGTTTGGCCGGTCAATCGGTTCCACGTCGCCCAGCAATTATACGGTGGGCATTTCCATTACCCAGACTCTCGCACCGTTCACCGGACATATGGCCAAGCTGGATACCGCGGAGGCGCAGTCGGAAGCGGCGCTGATTCGCTATCAGCGGGCGCTGCAGGAAGGGCGTCAGGAACTTCGAGTGAATCGGGAGGAAGTGCGGACCGGCACAGCCCGCCTGGCCGCGCTGGAGAGCGTCTATGCCCATGCCCGGCAAAATCAGAAACTGATGGAAGATCTTTATGCGCACGGGCGCATCAGTAAAACCGATCTGCATGCCGCGCAAATCAAAACTATGAATGCCGGGGATGCCTGTCGGGACGCCCGGGCGCAACTGCAAGTGGCCCGCTGGATGTTGTACGCCATGGTGGATCCGCGGCATGTCGCCGACAGCCTGCTCCAGAAAACACAGGCTGAAGGGGTCGGCAGTGCCGCGCCGTCGTCTTCGGGGGCGGGCGGTGAACACGCTTGAACGGATCGGGGCGGTTTTTTCCAGGGACCGGTTGACCTTGTGGTTGATCGGCGCCGCGGTCTGCATCGCCTCGCTGACCTTTCTGATATATCGCACCATCCGCCATGAGGTCACCAGAACCGTTGCGGCGCCCTCGGCCTTCCGCATGGTCAGAATGCCGCCATCGCCTCCGGCTTCCGCTCCCGCCGCGGCGGCGCCCCTGGCAAAAACACGCCCTGTCGACCTGCACGGAAAGGCGCCCAAGCTGTCGTCCAGTCCCTCGGCCCGCCAAACCGGGACGCTTCCGGCAAAGCGTGGTCTCCCAAAGCCCCCGCCCTTTCGGCCAGCACTGCCTCCGGCCGTGACCCATGCGGCCTATCCGCCGCCGGCATGGACGGTTTCCACGCCCCATAAGGCGAATCTCATCAGCCGTTACGTGACGTACTGGATACGGCAGGTGGAGAGTACGGGCGCGCGCGAGGGACCCATAGAAAGAGGGGGCGAGATTCAGGTGCGGGTTACCGTATTCCGCAACGGCAATCTGGCGCAGTTGTCCGTCGTCCGGTCGACCCTGCCGGCCAGCGCATCCGATAAAGCGGTTCGCATGATCCGCACGGCTTCTCCGTTCGCTCCTTTCCCCGAGGATCTGGCCCGGCAGGCCAATAAACTGGTAATCCGTTGTACGATGAGCTTCCTGAACGGCGATGTCGGAGCCCAATCTCGGCCCTCTGCATCGGGCGGCGCAGGCATCATGCCCACCCAAGGGTTGACAGGGAGCCTATCCCAGGCCTTGTTGGGTTCCGATTCCTGAAATTCAGTAAAAGAGTTGGCCGGAAATACCGGTCGGCATGACAACGGTCGGATAATTGCCGACCGCGTCGGCGATACTTTTGGCGACGTTCGCTGGCATCTGGCTGGCATAATTGGCCACCATCATCCCGGCCTGTGCGCCGTCGGCACTGAGGGTATTGAGTATATCTGTGGGATTGATGGCACTGGTGCCCTGCAGTATGGCGGGAATTGCCTCTTGCGTGGTCAAAATGCCGTTCATCAACTTCGCAGATGCCTGCGTCAAGGTGGTGGTCAGTTCGCCGTTGGCGTAACCGACGCCGCCGCTGGCCAGTCCGGCCGCCTGGTTGATGGATGCGGCTACCGCCTGATTCATTTCCGCGGTAGCGCTGGCCACCGTCTCCACCGTCGCAACGGGTTGACTGCTCCCACCCGAACCGCCCAAGCCCAGCGCGGCCAATATTCCCGAAAGGAGGCTGCTTAATACGCCCATCTGTGGACTCCTTGTAATCAATCGACCTGATGATAAGACAACAGCGCGAGTTTCCCCGCGCTGTTGCGTTACTTAACCGGCTTAGCTTTGTACGCCGATTATCAGAGCAGGCCGCCCAGCAGTCCGGTGGGAGCTGTGGTGCTGCCCACAACGTGGGCGTTGCCCAATACGGCGCCCAGGCCCGTTGCGGTCAGGGTGGACGCACCCAGGGAGCCGACGATGGAGGCAGTGGCCGCCGGGATGCTGGTGGCCATGTTCGCCATGGCGTTGCCCACGCCCGTGCCAACGCCGCTCAGCATGCCACCGATACCAACGCCCACACCTGCGGCCAAAGGACCAGCCACTTCTGCAGTGTATGCAGCGGTAAGGGTGCCACCTACTGCCGTGTTCAAGGAAGTAATGGTTGCTGCAGAGTTAGACAAAAAACTTTTGCTGAGGGCCGCGGCACCATTTACGGCCATGGACAGGGTACCCTGCGCTGCAGTGGTGATGTCGTTGGTCATATTGGCTGCGAGGGTGGAAGCATCGGTGGTAACTGCCTTGTCCAGATTGGTGGCAGCAGTAACGCCATTTGTCATCAGGGTGTTGACATCGCTGATGGAAAGGCCGGCGGGAGCGCCGCCACCCAGGAGGCTGCCCAACAAACCGGTTACCGTGCTAAGAAGACCGCCAACGTTAAGTCCCATAATGATTACTCCTAATTAGATGGTTGAAAATCGGTATCATTGCCAAGGCGGTATAGTCCAAAAAGGACGGTTGCCCATCGGCGCCTAGTAGAGAGCAATATCCATGCCATGGTATTATGAAGATAAGTGCCTGTTTATGAGTATCATGCAATCAAAAGTGGTACTTATCCGGTATTTTTACGTAACGGAGTGAGTAACGTTGTCGGCCGCGGTCGGGGTATTGCGGGCAATACCGCCTTGAGCCCTGATTCTATATGGATGCTGGACGCTGGGAGCTACGTAGAGCGACAATATCGACGGTTGGCAATAGGGTGCGTGTCAATTCGACGAACCATTCAAAAAGCGATCGAAAGGGAAGGGATATGTGCATAGACCATTTTCGGAAAAACCGCGTATTCATTTACGGTGTTGTCGGTCTCTTCTGCATGTCGGCGTATCCGGAAGTATGGGCCGCCACGACCACCGTGGCGGCACCGTCGCCGAGTTTTCAGGAGGAACAGACCGACCCCGCCGCGCTCGCGCGACATGCCGCCGCCCGCGCCGATTACTGGCGCGGAATCTACTGGACGGCAAAGGGCGATGCCCGGAAGGCGGTTGCATACTGGCGAAAAGCCGCCGTCGCCGGTGACGCGGCGGCGGAGTTCAATAGCACCTATCTGCTGTTGCCGAATTCGCCGGACTGGCGCTGGTTGCTGGACCGGGACGACACACCCTGGTATCCGGGTATGCGTCTGTTCCGGCAGGTCAAGGCGGGCGTCTGGGATGATGTGCTC
>JAKCBU010000057.1 GCA_021839095.1 Pseudomonadota bacterium
ATCCACTGCGTGATCCCATAGGATAGTGACATTTTCTTTGGCCATCAGCTTGTCCTGCAGGATTTTTTCCGCGCGAAATTTGTCGCGCCGATGGACGACGGTCACATGCTTGGCGATGTTACTGAGGTAGAGCGCTTCCTCCACCGCGGTGTTACCCCCCCCAATAACGGCAACGCTTTGTCCGCGATAGAAGAACCCATCGCAGGTCGCGCAGGCGGAGACACCCTTGCCGCGAAACTTGTCTTCGCTGGGTAAGCCCAGGTACTTGGCGGATGCGCCTGTGGCCACGATCAGGGCATCACAGGTGTAGCAATGCTGGTCCCCACGGAGACGAAAAGGCCGCTGGCCGAGGTCTGCGGTATGGATGTGGTCGAACAGCACCTGGGTATCGAAGCGTCGCGCCTGTTTCTCCAGTTCCTGCATGAGTTCCGGGCCCATGATGCCATCTGCGGCACCTGGCCAATTGTCTACGTCTGTGGTCGTCATCAGTTGTCCGCCGGGTTCCATGCCTTGCACCAGTAGCGGATTCAGGTTGGCGCGTGCCGCATATATGGCCGCCGTATAACCCCCTGGACCGGAGCCCAGGATGAGTAAGCGGCAATGCTTTTCATCGATGATATTTTTCGGGTCGCTCATGGGTTACCTCGCTGCCAGAATGGTAAGATGGTAGGATGTCGGCCGAATGACGCGTGTTGGTGAAACACGCCCAGACCTGCGCGAATCGCTGGGAAAAGTCTAACACCATTCTCTTCGCACTGTCTCAGCCTCCCGCGCCTGGGGCTAGGGTCCATGGGGATGACGCGTGCCGCGAGAGGAGCCCCGCACCTGATCCGCCGCACGCCAATAACGATGGAATTTCTTTGCCTTTCTGGTTTTTCCTTGACACCTGCGCAGGGGTCGTTTAGCGTGCCGACATGAGTTCCACTGCCCGCAATGTCTCCAGAGACTCCCGGTCTGCCCCCGCAAAGCCGGTGCAGGGGTCGCGTGCCAAATCGTGGCGTCGTGAGGCGTGGTTATTGGTGCTGATCGCGGTGGCGGCGTTTATGGCCATATCCCTGCTCAGCTTCCACCCGGCCGATCCCAGTTGGTTCAATAGCGGCAAGGGCGGTCCCGCGCGTAACTGGGGTGGCGAGACGGGTGCCTATCTCGCCGATTTCCTGGTGCAGATTTTTGGCATGATCGCCTGGCTCCTCCCGGTGGCGCTGGGGGCGTGGGTCTGGCAGTTGTGGCGATACTGGTTTCTTCAGCATCCGGGGCGGTGGACGGCCCCCTTGGGCGGCATCGCCATTGCGCTGGGCCTCACGGGTTTCCTCGCGCTGACCTGGCCCGCCGCCTGGTGGCCTGTTGCCGGGGCGGGGGCGGGCGGTATCCTGGGCCAGGAGATCAGTATCCTCGCCCAGCCTTTCATCGGTGTGGGCGGGAGTGCGTTACTATTCTTGGGGCTGTTTCTTTTCGGCGCGTTTCTGCTGACCGGCCTGGGACCACGCGCGATGATGGCGCGCATCGGCGCACTGCGTTTCTCCTCGCCGCGGCGCCTGCGCTGGCCCTGGCGGCGAGGGTCGCCGGTTCATACGGTTCCGGCCGCGACGCCCGCGTCCGGCGCGCAAAAGACATCCTCGCCGGCATCTGGCCTCTTTCCCGCCAAAAAGCGTGGAGCGGCATTGGTTCAGGCCGCCGTCAAGCATGGCCGGCAGTTACCATTGCTTGCTCCCGTGGGTCCACCGCGGGCCGACGGTCTCCCCGATCTTGCCCTGCTCGATCCGGCGGATGTGGACGATCCGAGTGCACGGCCGCAGCCTGAGGTGCTGACGCAACGATCGCGCGCGTTGGAAGAGAAACTCGCTGATTTTGGTGTGCAGGCGACGGTCGTGGCCGCCCATCCGGGCCCGGTCATCACCCGTTTTGAAATCGAACCGGCACCGGGGGTCAAAGTCAGTCAGATCGCCGGCCTCAGCAAGGATCTCTCGCGGGTGCTGGCGGCGCGGGTGCGGGTGGTGGAGGCGATTCCCGGCAAGGCGACCATGGGTATCGAGGTGCCCAACCCGAAACGGCGCACCGTGCGGCTTTCCGAAGTGCTTTCCAGCCATAGCTTCACGCAGGGCAAAAGTTTACTGACACTGGCCCTCGGCCAGGATATCGGTGGTCATCCAGTGTCCGCCGATCTGGCGAAGATGCCTCACTTGCTGGTGGCCGGTACCACCGGTGCCGGCAAATCCGTGGGTGTCAACGCCATGATTCTCAGCATTCTGTTCAAGGCGACCGCCGAGGAAGTGCGCCTGATCATGGTGGATCCCAAAATGCTGGAGTTGTCCATTTATGAGGGCATCCCTCACCTGCTGGCGCCGGTGGTGACGGACATGAAGGAAGCGGCCAACGCCTTGCGCTGGTGCGTGGCGGAGATGGAGCGGCGCTACAAGATCATGTCTTTTGCGGGCGTGCGCAACCTTGCCGGATACAATCAGAAGGTGCGCGAGGCGGTGGCGTCCGGGCACCCGTTACCGGGACCCGATAAGGACATGGATGGCGCACCGATCACACTCACCACGTTACCCGCCATTGTCGTTATCATCGATGAATTCGCTGACTTGATGATGGTGGTCGGGAAGCAGGTGGAAACCCTGATCACCCGCCTGGCACAAAAGGCGCGGGCGGCGGGATTGCACTTGATTATGGCGACTCAGCGTCCCTCGGTGGACGTGATTACCGGTCTCATCAAGGCCAACGTCCCGACGCGCATCGCCTTTCAGGTTTCCTCGCGTATTGATTCGCGCACCATTCTCGACCAGATGGGTGCGGAAACCTTGCTGGGCCAGGGCGATATGCTGTATTTGCCACCGGGTTCCGGTTATCCGCTGCGGGTGCATGGTGCTTTTGTCAGTGATGAAGAAGTCCACCGTGTGGTGGAATCCTTGCGCCAGTTGGGTGCGCCTCAGTACGACGAACGTATTTTACAGGGTAATGACGGTAGCGATGGAGAGGGCGCCGGTGGCGAGGGCGGAGAGGATGCGGACCCCCTCTACGATCAGGCCGTGGCTATCGTCACCAGCAGTCGCAAGGCGAGCATTTCTTACGTGCAGCGGCAGCTCAAGGTGGGTTACAACCGCGCGGCCCGCATGATCGAGGAGATGGAGCGGATTGGCGTGGTCGGTCCCTTGCAAAGTAACGGGAGCAGAGAAGTCTATGCAGCAGCGCCTCCAGGCCGTGACTGATTATCTTCTTCACCGCCGCGGCCCCACATTGCGGGTTGGACGCTTGGCCCGCGGATTTTTGCTATCCCTGCTGATACTGGGCATCCCCCAGTATGCCGCCGCGGCTTCCGGATCGACCGTGTTGCAGGAGTTCTTCCAAAAAACCCATACCATTACCGCCCGGTTCAGTCAGGAGGTGGCCAACCATGACGGCCAGGTCGTCAAACGGGCCAGTGGCCAGTTGTGGATCTCCCGTCCCGGAAAATTCCGCTGGGACTATGGCGGTAATAACGGGCAAATCATTGTCTCCGATGGCGAGAAAGTCTGGCTCTACGAGCCCGCTCTGGAGCAGGCCACGGTGCAGCCCCTGGGCCAGGCGCTCGGGTCGACGCCGGCGGCATTGATCGCTGGTGGTGATGACCTTAGCCAGCGCTTCAAGATTACCGACCTGGGGGAAAAGGACGGTCTTCGCTGGCTGCTGCTTCACCCCAAAACGGGCCAGGATCGGGGTTTCACCGCCCTGCGCTTGGGCTTTGACGCGCAGGGCGCGCTCCGCGAGATGCGTATGGAGGATGCCTTCCAGCAGCAGACCGTACTCCACTTCGAACATATTGAAATCAACCATCCCATTGCGGCGCAGGAGTTCCAGTTTACTCCTCCCGCCGGTGTGGATATCCTCTCCCGTTAACTTTTTTGGAGTACCGCATGTCGGCTTTGAAGACTCGTCTCGCCCTCGTCACCTTCGGCCTGTTAGTGGCTGCGCAATCCCATGCCGCCGGCTTTGCCGTGCCGACCTCCGTGGTGGGTCTTTCGGAAGCGGGCGCCACGGTGGCCGACGGCGGACCTGTCAGCAGCTTCTCGAACGATCCCGCGAGCATGGTTTTCTTTCCAGGTACCCGGGTAGGACTGGATATTTTGGCGATGCGACCTATCTACAAGGTGAGTAATCGTAATGGCAGCTTTGATGCCAGCAGTAACCTACAGCTCTTGCCCAACCTCTTCGTGACCCATCGTTTCAATGATCTTCCGCTGGCGGTTGGTCTGGGAATCACTTCTCCCTACCGTGTCAACAATTCCTGGCCTGCGGGAACATTTGGGACGGCACAGACGACTCCATGGAAAAACGACCTGCAGATCATCGATGTGAATCCCAGTGTCGCTTATTTGCTGCTGCCCAATCTGAGTATCGGGGTAGGATTGGATTATTACCGGAGTCTCAATGCCACCTTCGGCCCCCATTCCGGTAATGGGGGTGGGGTCGGTGGCAATGTAGGTCTCTTCTACACCACCGAGACCTTCAATGCCGGACTCAGCTACCGCTCTGCGTCCAGCATCGGTGGCGGCATCGGCCTCCCCAGCCGCGTGCAGGCGGGTGTTCGTTATCGCTTCACTCCGCGTTTTGCCACCGAATTGGATGTCGACTGGAATGACTGGAGTAATGCCCGATTACCTGGCTATGGCAATCTGGGTTGGAAGTCCGCGTTGGCCTACCGCCTCGGTCTGAGCTATCACCTGGATCAGGACCTCGCATTGCGTGGGGGTTTCGCTCACGAGGGGAGCCCTGGCAATGGTTCCAGCATTCAGGCGGGAGTACCTGCGGCGAGCAGCAACTTGGCCTCTTTTGGCGTGGGCATCGGACTGGGTGCTTGGCACTATGACGTGGGGGTCGCGTATACCCTCTCCGGTAATGCAACCTCCTATAACGCTGACTTCCCTGGTACTTACAAAGTCAGCACCTTCAATTTTGGTGCGGCTATTTCCCGGGATTTTTAAGGGAGAGACCGTCCCTGACATGACCGCGTCATCCATCGACCCGCGCCCGCTGGCGACCCGTATGCGCCCTCGGAACCTGGACGCTTACGTCGGCCAGAGGCATCTGCTCGGCAAGACGGGTCCGCTGCGGGCCATGGTGCAGGGCGGGCAATTGCATTCCATGATTCTCTGGGGTCCGCCGGGCAGTGGCAAGACCACCTTGGCGCAACTCCTGGCCCACGCTGTTGGCCAGCACTTCCAGGTCCTGTCCGCCGTCAACAGCGGGGTACGAGAAATCCGCGCCGCTGTCACCAGCGCCGAGTCCGCCCGGTCTCTGGGCCAGGGCACGGTCCTCTTCATTGACGAAATCCATCGTTTCAACAAAAGCCAACAGGACGCCCTGCTGCCTCATGTGGAGGAAGGGGTCATGACCCTCATCGGCGCGACGACCGAAAACCCGAGTTTCGCCCTGGTCAACGCGCTGTTGTCACGCGCGCGCGTCTACGTCCTCAACGCCCTGACCGATGAAGATCTGGATACGATTCTCGACCATGCCCTCGCTGATCGAGTGCTCGGCCTGGGCAACCTGGTGATACGGATACCTCCAGAGGTACGCAAAGGTTTGCTGACCGCCGCCGACGGCGATGCCCGCCGGGTGCTCAACCTGCTGGACCTGGCGGTGCAACTGGCCCCTGTCCAGGAAGGCCAGGTGCGGATCAGCGCGGAGACCATCGCTGCGGCGGCAGGCCAGTCCTGGCGGCGCTTCGACAAAGGGGGTGAAGCGTTCTACGATGAAATTTCCGCCTTTCACAAATCCTTGCGCGGTTCCGACCCCGATGCGGCCCTCTACTGGCTGGCACGGATGCTCGATGGGGGCGCCGATCCCCTCTACCTCGCCCGTCGCCTGGTGCGCATGGCGTCCGAGGATATCGGTCTTGCCGACCCGCGGGCCCTGGATATGGCCCTGGCCGCCAAAGAGGCGTATGCCTTTCTCGGATCGCCCGAAGGGGAACTGGCCTTGGCGCAAGCCACGGTCTATCTCGCCAGTAGCCCCAAAAGCAATCGGGTGTATAACGCTTGGAACGCCGTGCGCAGCGCGGTCAGAGCGGGCGGCAGTGCGGAAGTGCCCCTCCATCTGCGCAACGCCCCCACCGCGCTGCTCAAAGCGCTGGATTATGGTAAAGCCTATCAATACGACCACGACTATCCCGACGCCATCGCTCCGGAGCAGCATTATCTGCCCCCGGGTCTGCGTCAGACCCATTTTTATGATCCCAGTGACCATGGTCTGGAAGCACGTATCCAGGAGCGTTTACGCTGGATAAGCGCGCATCGTCAACCTGCCGGAGAGAAAACCCCCCATGCTTGATCCCAGCTTGCTGCGCAGCGCGCCTGAAAAAGTGGCCGGCAATCTTGCCCGCCGTGGCTACAGGTTGGACGTGGCGGCCCTGAGCACCCTCGACCAGCAGCGTAAAACCCTGCAGATCCGAATGGAAGAGGCGCGCAACGCCCGCAATGAAGCCTCCAGACAGATCGGTCAGGCGCGCCGCCAGGGGCTCGATACCAGCGAGATGCAGACTGCGGCGGCGCAGCACGGAGAGGAGATCCAAATCTTGGAACAATCCCTGGAAGGTGTCCGTGCCGAGTGGGAGCGTCTCGCCAACAGTCTGCCCAACATTCCGCAGGACTCGGTGCCTGACGGTCGCGATGAAAGTGACAACATCGTGTTGCGTCACTGGGGCGTGCCCCGCGCCTTCGATTTCCCTCCCCACGACCATGTCGATCTGGGCGAGTCCTTGGGGATTATTGATTTCGCGGCGGGTGCCCGCCTCGCTGGCGCCCGCTTTGTGGTGTTGCGTGGTCTCGGTGCCCGTCTTGAGCGCGCCCTGACCCAGTTCATGCTGGATCTGCACACCATGGAACATGGCTACAGTGAGGTGGCACCTCCTTTCCTCGCCAACGCCGACGCCCTCTTCGGCACTGGGCAACTCCCCAAATTCGAAGAAGACCTCTTCGCCTTGAGGGACGACCCCTATTACCTGATCCCCACCGCCGAAGTGCC
>JAKCBU010000058.1 GCA_021839095.1 Pseudomonadota bacterium
CGGCTCCGGCGCCTGCGGCGAGGCGGTCGCGGGTGGCTTTTCCGCCCCCGACCCCACCCGCCATGGCGAAGCGCAGGGCCTGCTGCGGGGAAAGGTCGGGCAGGGGAATGACTTTGTCGCGGGGAACGAGGCAGGTGAAGCCGCCAACGCCGTAGCTCATGGGGATGAACACCGCGACGCAATCCTCCGGTAAATGGGGGAGCTCGCTGAGACTGTCACGGGTTACCAGACCCACGATGTAGCCCATGTCCCCGCCTTGGCGCACGAGCACGGCGCTACGGAAGCCGCGGTCTGTCCCGCCGAAAAGCAGTCCCACCGTTTCTTGAATGGTGCTGTAGAGACTGTGCAGCACGGGAATGCGTTCCAATACCACATTCAGTCTTTCGAAAATCCAGGCCGTCAGCACATGAGAGGCCAGAAAGCCGACACCCAGAATGGTCAGCAGGGTGAGTAACAAGCCCAAACCGGGGATGTTGATGCCGAAGATCGCGTGGATCGGCGCCTCGAAGAGGTTGTTCAGCCAGCCGCCGATCCACAGCACGACATAGATGGTCAGGCCGATAGGCAGGGAAATGAGCAGGCCCTGAACGAACCACCGGCGCAGGTGGAGGCGTTGCAGTAGGGATTTCTGGACGATAGGGACGGGTAGTGTCATCGGGCTTTTGACAAGGTCTAAAGTCGAGCCAGCATAGCAAGATAAACGCCGGCGGCAAAGCCTCTGACGCGCGTGAGGCTGTACGGCGCGTGGGAAAAGCAGAGCGAGTCATTCTTCATCCCGCTCCTCTTGGCCCTTGAACAGCTGGGGAGCCAGACTGTGCTTGCGCATCAACTTGTAGAGATCCGTGCGATGGCGGCCAGCTATGCGTGCGGCGCGGGAAATATTGCCATCGGTGGCGCGGAGCAGATTTTCCAGATAGCTGCGCTCAAAGGCTGCTTTGGCATCCTGTAAGGGCGGAAAAGCGCTCTGGCCGCCCTGGCGACCGGCGTCGGGGATGGCATCGGCGGCAACCCAGCCCCTTTCCGTGACCGCGGCGGCAAAGGTGATGGCATTTTCCAGTTCCCGAACGTTGCCCGGCCACGGCCGCTGCATCAGTTTGTCCAGGGCTTCCGGGCTGAAGCCTTGGATATTGCGATCGAGCCGCTGACTTTCTCGATCCAGGAAATACTGGGCCAGCAGTGGGATATCCTCGGCACGTTCACTCAGGCTGGGGACCCGCAGGGGGATGACGTGCAGACGGTAATACAGATCTTCACGAAAGGCGCCGCTGGCGGTAAGGGCGTGAATGTCCTGGTGGGTGGCGCTGATGACGCGCAAGTTGACGGCGATCTCCGTTTTCGCCCCGACGGGACGCAGAGTGCCTTCCTGCAGGACACGAAGCAATTTGACCTGCAGAGAAAGCGGCAAATCGGCAATTTCATCCAGAAACAAGGTGCCATTGTCGGCGCTGCGGAGCAGTCCGGTATGGTCCTGGGTGGCGCCGGTGAAGGCGCCCTTGACGTGGCCAAAGAGTTCGCTCTCGGCCAGTTCGGCCGGAATGGCGCCACAATTGACGGCGACGAAGGGAGCGTCGCCGCGGGGGCTGGCACCATGGATGGCGCGCGCGACCCGCTCCTTTCCGGACCCGCTTTCGCCAGAAAGGAAAATACTGGCCTGTGAGGGTGCGACGCGGGCGAGTTCGTCCACCAGCGCTGCCATGATCGGGCTGCGGTGAAGAATGCTCTGCCCGGCCTGGTCGCGTAGCGCGGCGCGTAGTTTGCGGGTCTCCTGCCCGGCACGGCGCTGCGCGAGGGCGGCTCTGGTGAGCTCCTGCAGTTCTTCGTTGCTGAAGGGTTTGCTGAGGTAACCGAAGGCCTGCGCACGCATGGCGGCCACCGCATTGGGGATGCTGCCATGCGCGGTGAGCAGGATGACGGGTAGATCGGGATCGCGCATTTGCACTTCTTCCAGCACCATCATGCCATCCATGCCTGGCATGCGCAGGTCGGTAATGACGACATCGGGCGGGTCATTGCGAAAAATTTGTATGCCCTGCACCGGATCACTGCTGGCCAGGACGCGGTATCCCTCACTCTCGAGCCAGAGACCGAGCAGACGCAGGAAGTCGGGATCATCGTCCAGGATGAGGATGGTAGGCGTGAGCTTCGACATATCAGGGCCGTTTAAGGATGGGGGTGGTCAAGAGATTTTTCGGCATGGTCGCGCAGGAGGTTTTCCAGGCGATCCAGCCGCGCTTGTGCCGCTGCGGCTTGCGCTTGTGCGTTTTTGAGGCGAGCATGGCAGGCATCCTGAACGGCGGACCGTTGTTGCAGTATCCGGATAACGCGGCGCAGGGGGCGTGTCTCGATGGCAGCGTCGCGGTTTTGTGCCGCCAGCGCCAGTTCCCGCGCCGCGTTATCCAGGGCGGTCGTGTTGAGGTGCTCGCTGCGCAGATATTCATCGGCAAGGGCCACATGGATGCGTGCGCAAGGCGCGGAGGTGGCCGCTCCACAGTGGGCGAGATCGTCGAGCAGCGTGTGACGCGTGCCGCTGGGAATGGCTATGGCTGTGGTGGATGGTGCGTGGGGAATGAGCGCGGCACAGGCATTGAGCATTGCGGCGAGGCTCAGGGCGCTCAAGGCGCGGCCGGTTCGGGCGAGGTGCCGCATCAGACGGCCCCGTCGGGGCGTGCGGCGGGCAACCAGATCCCCGCGCAGAGACCGCCGGTGGGACGGTTTTGCATCCGGATCCAGCCGCCTTGCGCCGCCACCAGTTCGCGGGTGATGGCGAGACCCAGTCCAGTGCCGCGGGGCAGGCTGTTGCTGACGGGTACCTGGTAGAAGCGTTCGAAGACCCGTTCCAGCAAGGCGTCTGGAATGCCGGGACCATTATCGCTGACGCTAAAAAGCACACCCTGTTGCTGGGCCTGCGCGCGGACCTCGATCCGCCCGTCCGCCGGACTGTATTTGTGGGCATTGCTGACCAGATTGGTCAGAATTTGCCGCAGTCTCTGGGGGTCTGCATGAACGACAAGGTCCTCCACACCAATACAATCCAGGGTCTGCCGCTTTTTGTCAGTGAGCGGCTGCATGCGTTTTTGCAGGTCGATCAGCACTTCGCTCACGCTCAGATCCTGGGGCGCGAAATCCAGTGCGCGGGCCTGCAAGGCATGCATGTCGAGCATCTCTTGGATGGCGGCGTATAGCTCTTTCACCTGGCGAGCAACGATTTCGAGTACTTCCCGTTGTCGCGGCAGCAGCGGGCCGATGCGTTCACTCAAGAGGAGTTCGCTGCCGGAGCGCGCCGACGCCAAGGGGGTTTTCAGTTCGTGGGACACCTGGCTGAGGAATTCATGGCGCAGGCGTTCCTCCTCCTGTAGCCGCGCCTGCATACTCTCGATACTGCGTGCGAGGTCACGAAGCTCCCGAGGGCCTTCACTGGCGACGCTGGTGAGTTTGCCGGCACCGATGTCTTCCACCGCACGACGGAAATCCTTCAACGGTCGGGTCAGGGCGGTGGCGGCCCGCAACGGGATGAGTATGCTCAGCACCGCCGTGATAAAGACGAGCGCATAGAGCAGTTGAACGGCCCGCATGCGCGCGGCGGCGGCGGTTTCGCCTTGCCGGGCAAGCAGTTTTGCCATCACCTGGTGCACCGCCTGAAATTTCTCTTCGACAGCGATCCTGCTGGTTTGTTGGGCGGCGCTGTTGCCGGGGATCTGCGCATAGGCGGCCAGGCTGCCCTGTAGCTGCTGCAGAGCGATCGTCAGGGAGGGGTGGTCACGCGTGGCGAGTTGTAGGGCCTGGAGGGCGCTTTCTTCGCGATGCACCAATTGGACAAAGGCCTTTTCATAGCCCGCCTGGGGTAGTACCAGAGCGAGTTGACGAAAAAAATCCGCCTGATGCTGGGTGTTTTGCAACTGAAGCAATCGCTTCTGCAGCGGCAAACCGACCTGGATGAGCGTGTCGCTGCTGTTGCCGAGGGTATGAATGGCACGGACCGCGATGTAGACCACGCCGCCCACCAGCAGGAGTATGGTCAGGGCGGCCACCAGCACCCGCCGCGGGATGGAGACGGCTTTGTGATGCTCCCCCGGTGCCGGAAAGGGCGTCTCGCGGTTTATGTTTTGTCCTTCCATGAAATTTATCGTCAATCGCCTCTCCGTGTTTTCGGCGTCCGTCGCGCGCGCCTACGTACCGGGTCCCCCAACGTGAGGAGTGTAAGCGACCAGAGCGTCAAGGCATAGTGTAGGGTGTGGGCTACACATGGAACCCGCTTGCGTGGGCGCCTCGTTGCCGGAAGGGCCGTGTGCTGGATTCAGGCCTCGGTGCTGGCCAGGAGTGCGGCGGCCGCCTGGGTGGCGGCCTCGCTGACTTCAATGCCGCCCAGCATGCGGGCGATTTCCTGTTGACGTGCCGTGCCATCCAGGACGTGAATCTCACTCAGGGTTTGTCCGTGGATGACCTGTTTTTCCACTCGCAGATGCCGGTGCCCTTGCGCCGCGACTTGTGCCAGGTGGGTGACGCACAGGACCTGCTGGCGCGCACCGAGGCGACGCAGCAGGCGCCCCACCCGTTCGGCGATGGCACCTCCGATGCCGACATCCACTTCGTCGAAGATCAGCGTGTCGATACGCTCTGGTGCGGCGAGAATGACCTGCAGGGCGAGGCCGATACGCGACAATTCGCCACCGGAGGCGACCTTGGCCAGAGGCTGGGCGGGATGGCCGGGATTGGCGGTGATCCAGATTTCCGCCTGATCCCAACCGGTGTCGCGCCAGTGTTTTTCTTCGCCGGCATGGTTGGAGAGGCGTATCTCGATGGTGGCGTGAGGCATGCCCAGTTGCTGGATTTGCGCGGCGATGGTTTGGGCCAGCGCGTCCCGCCGTTGCTGACGGGCGGTGCTGAGTGCCTCGCTGTGCCGCGCATACGCCGCCCGGGCGGCGGCCATTTCGTGCTCGGCGGCGCTACGGGCGGCGGCGAGATCTTCGGCTCCCCGCAGTTCCTGGCGCAGGGATTCGCGCTTGGCGAGCAGGCCAGCCATGTCACAGTGGTGTTTGCGTTGCAGATCCTGCAACAATTGCAGACGTTGAGCGATATTTTCCAGGCGTTCGGGATCGGCTTCCAGGGCCTCGGCGTAGGCACGCAGACTGGCGATGGCCTCTTCCGTCTGGATCCGGGCGGAATCCAGCAGCTCGTCGCAGTCGCCGAGGCGGGGGTCATGCGCGCGGGCGATACCGACATGGCGTTGCGCCTCCGCGAGGGCACGGCTGGCAGCGGTGTCTTCCCCGTCCAGTTTGGCAAGGGCCGCCAGCACATTTTCGCGGAGCTTTTCCACCGCGCCGAGGCGTTGTTCTTCGCTGCGCAGATGTTCCCACTCGCCGATTCGCAGATCGGCAACCTCCAGCTCGTTGAGTTGGAAACGCTGCCAATCTTCCTGCGCGTGCTGGCGATTCTGCCGCTCCTGCAGCACGGTATAGCGTTGCACGGATTGTCGCCATTGCCGGTGACTGTCGGCTACGGCGGTCAGCGCTGTCTCCAAGCCGGCGAAACGGTCGAGCAGATAGAGTTGGCGTTCTGGCTGGAGGAGGTTTTGGTGGGCATGTTGGCCGAACAGCTCGATGAGGGTTTCGCCAAAGTCTTTCAACTGGCCATGGGTGACACCGCGTCCGTTGATGAAGGCACGACTGCGCCCGTTGCGCTGGATGGTCCGGCGCAGCAGGCAGACATCATCCGCCTCGATGTCCTGCGCGCGCAGCCATTGGCGCGCGGGATGCTCCGGGCTGAGTGCGACTTCGGCGCTGATTTCCGCCTGTTCCGCGCCGTGCCGGATATCTGTGGCATGCCCTTTATCGCCCAGCAGCAAGGCGATGGCATCGACCAGAATGGACTTGCCCGCGCCCGTCTCGCCGGTCAGTACGGTCAGCCCCGCCGTGAAATCGACGCTGACGGTATCGATGAGCGCAAAGTCACGCACTTGCAGGTGGAGCAACATCAATCGTCTCCGGGGGATTCGGCCCAATGCAGTTTGCTGCGCAGAATCTGGAAGAAGTTTTCCTCTTCGGGATGGATGAGGCGGGCGGAGCAGGGCGCACGACGGATGACGATTTCGTCGCCGATCTCCAGGGGGACGCTGTAATGGCTGTCCAGACTGAGTGCGGCGGGCTGTCGGCTGGCGGTGAGGCGGGCGCGGACTTCTACGGTATCGGCTACTGCCAGGGGGCGCGCAGTGAGGGTGTGCGGGCAGACGGGGATGAGGAGGAGCGCCGCGAGGGTGGGCGTGAGGATGGGTCCGCCCGCCGACATGGCGTAGGCGGTAGAACCGGTGGGTGTCGCGATGATGAGACCGTCGGCGCGTTGGGCGTACACGAAGCGGCCATCGATCTGCACCCGCAACTCGATCATGTTTTCGCCGCCGCCCTTGTGGATGAGGACTTCGTTGATGGCGAGACCGGCATGGAGACATCCCTCACCACGCCACAGTTCGGCATGGAGGATGCTACGCAGGTCTTGCTGGTAGTGGCCTTCCAGAATGGGCGGCAGGGCTTTGTCGACCTGATCGATGGAAAGGTCGGCGAGAAAGCCGAGCCGCCCCTGATTGATGCCGAGGATGGGGATACCGCTTTGTGCGGTCTGCCGCGCGGTGCCCAGCAGGGTGCCGTCGCCGCCGAGCGTGATGACGAGGTCGGTGTCGGCATTCGCTTGCGCGAACGAGAGCGGCGGCAGCCCCAGGCTGTCGCCAATATCCGCGGCGCACTGGGTTTCCAGAAAAGTGGGGATGCCTTGTGTCAGCAAAAAATCCCGCAGCCGTTGTAATCCGGGGAGGACCGAGGGGTCACGGTATTTGCCGACGAGCAGGACGCGCTGAACAGGTTTGATCATGGGGCTAGCGTACATGGGGGCGGGCTGGACGCCAAGGAGA
>JAKCBU010000059.1:0-844 GCA_021839095.1 Pseudomonadota bacterium
GTCGGTCCGAAACAGGCTGTTGGGGGCCGTTTTCAATAAAAGCGCCCCCGTTCGGGGGCGCTTTTACCCAGTTGACCGGAACCGGTTGGAGCCGGAGGTTTACTTGTGTACGCCCAGCTTTTCGCGCCAGCCCGGGTAGAGTTTATCGGCATCGCCCGGGAAGGATTCGAAGGCCCGTGCGAATTCCTTGTGCTCCCTGGCGTACTCGATGGGATCAGCACCCGCCTTCCAACACTCGTAAGCCTGACGCAGGGAGACCGCGCCGGCTGCCGGGCTGTCAATATGGCCGTAGGAGCCACCGCCGGCGGTGTTGATCACGTTGCCGTGCCCCAGGTTCTCGAAGAATCCCGGCAGACGTAGGGCATTCATGCCGCCGGAGATGATGGGGGTAGTGGGCTTCATGCCATACCACTCCTGATGATAAACGGGGCCGTCACAACTGTCGCGTTCGATCATGTAGGCGATGTTGCGGTCGTCAGCACCGCCTTCCATTTTGCCGTAGCCCATGGTGCCGACGTGGATGCCGGACGCACCCTGCAGGCGGCTCATCTTGGCCAGCACGAAGGCGGTGTAGCCGCGATTGGCGGACGGCGAGGTGATCATGCCGTGGCCGGCGCGGTGGTAGTGCAGGTACTGGCTGGGGTACTGACGGCGAGCGGTGGTGATCATGCCGGGGCCGCCGACGAAACCGTCGACCAGGAAGGCCAGCTTGTCGGCGTCGGGGCCAAAGGTTTCCAGGGCAAAGTCGGCGCGGGCGCACATTTCGTAATGGTCGTCGGCGGTGATGTTCATGGAGAACAGTTTGGCCTCACCCGTTTCGTCCATGGCGCGTTTCATGGCGTCA
>JAKCBU010000059.1:854-6782 GCA_021839095.1 Pseudomonadota bacterium
TCCGATCTTTTTTCACCGGGGCGAAGACCTGGTTGCCTTGGGGCTCGTCATTCTTGATGAAGTCGCCTCCGAGCCAGAACTGATAGGCCGCTGCGGCAAAGGGTTCGGGGCGCAGGCCCAGCTTGGGTTTGATGATGGTGCCGGCAATATAGCCGCCGTCCTTGATCGGACGGCCGAGGATGCGCCACAGATCAGAGATATCCTTGGCCGGGCCGTCGAACAACTGAATGGCGCGCGGGGGCATGAAAAAATCGATCATCTGGCCGTGCTCGATGTCGCCCATGCCCTGGTTGTTGCCGATGACCAGCGTCAGGAAGGAGACAATCATCATGCGGCCATCGGTGACGTTGCGGTCGAATAGCTCCAGCGGATAGGCGATGCGCATATCCTCGGTGGCTTCGTCGATATGATAGACCAGCGCGTCCACGCCCTTGGTGAAGTCGTCGGTGGTCGACACCTCGACGTTGGTGCCGGTGGAGGATTCTGCGGCAAAGTGTGCGGCAGCCTCGAGATAACCGTGGCCCGCCTTGGGCTTCATTTTGTAGGCCACCAGAATGTGTTTGCCGCCAGAGATAAGGTCTTCCTCTTTTAGGGAAAGATCGGCATAGCGATTAGATTGATCCATGGTTATTCCTCTTGTGCATATTGCATATGGATAATGAAAAGTCCGGTGTTGCGGTTGACATCCCGCCGGATCCGGCCGATGGACTGCGCAAGCAGCGCGTTTCCCGCAACAAAACCAAAAATCCCTAGACATTGTAGCATTGTCAAACCGACCCACATACCAGAAGAATCTTATTGGACTGGTAAGCATCAGCTTATGGATCGTTTCGCCCCCCTTTTGCGGGACTGCGTCAGGCTTTCGGTGCCGGAGTCCGTCCGTCAACCGTTTATTCGTTCCCCGGATATCTGCAACAGTCCCCGCAGCAGCGCGTCTGGATCCGGCGGGCAGCCCGGTATCTGCAGATCCACCGGCAAGACCTCCGCGGCGCCGCCCATGACCGCGTAACTGCCCTGGAACACGCCGCCACCACAGGCGCAGTCGCCAACGGCGATGACCCGCCGCGGTTCGGGCGTGGCATTATGGCAGTCCTGCAAAGCCGCGACCATGTGGCGGGTCACTGGTCCAGTCACTGTCAGCACGTCCGCGTGACGCGGCGAGGCGGCAAAGTGGAAGCCTGCCTGCTCCAGGCCATAATGTGGGCCGCCCAGGGCATTCATCTCCAGCTCGCAACCATTACAGGAGCCCGCATCCACATGGCGGATGCCGAGGCTGTGGCGAAAAACAAGGGGGCTGACGGAGGACGGGTCCCGCTCCGTCCGCGGTGGTGTCTCTCCCACCCTTCCCAGCCGCAGCAGCTCACGCAATATCCGGTACATCACCGCCTCCTTCCGGGAACCGTCCCGGCGCCGTGCTCACAGATCATGACCGCTGTAACTCAGGTTGAAAGATTTGTTGATGAGCGGAAAATCGGCGACGATATCGCGCAGGACCGCCTCTTCCAGTGCCGGCCAGAGGGTCCACGACGGGTCCTGGGGATGACAGCGGCGAATATGTCCCCGCTCCAGGCGCAGCCAGAAAAATACCTCACCCCGCCAGCCCTCCACCCAACCAACGCCCTCTCCCGCAGCATTCCGGAGATCCAGCGGTTGGCGCACGTTTCCGCCGGGCAGTTTGCGGAGGATTTCCTCCTGCAGGCGCAGCGACTCGAAAATCTCGAGAAAGCGCACCGCCATGCGTGCCGCGACGTCGCCCTCTGTGGCGGTGGTCATGCGTACCTGGATCTGATCGTAAGGGGGTTGGGGAAATTGTATGCGCTGGTCCCAGGGTTGACCGCTGGCGCGGCCAGCGACCCCCATGAGTCCCAGATGCGCGGCCCGCTCCGGAGTAATCATGCCCAGCCGCACCACACGGTCTCGCAGACCGCCATGTTCGGCAAGAATTTCCTGCAGGCGCCCGACAGCGGTTCCAAGCGCTTGCCCCGCACTGCGGAGGGCTGCGACGGCCACCGCCGTAAGATCAAAGCCTACCCCACCGGGCAAGACCCGGTCCATAAGGTAGCGATGCCCGATATAGCGCTGATTCTCCCGCAGCAGATTCTCCTTGAGAGCCTGAAACTGGGTCAGGGCGAAGGCCAGTCCGGCGTCGTTGCCGAGGGCACCGATGTCACCGAGGTGATTGGCCAGGCGCTCCCGTTCCAGGCAGAGGGCGCGCAGCCATTGGCCGCGTTCCGGGACCTGCATCGCGGCGATCTGCTCCACCGCCTGGGCATAACTCCACGCATACGCCACTGTGCTGTCGCCGCTGATCCGGCCGGCCAGACGTGCGCCTGCGTCCACATCCAGGCCCTGGAGCAGGCGTTCCACCCCTTTGTGCGTATAGCCGAAGCGTTCCTCCAGGTGGAGAATCTCTTCTCCCAGGACCTGGAAGCGGAAGTGCCCCGGCTCGATGATGCCGGCATGTATGGGGCCCACCGGAATCTCATGGGCATCCGGGCTGGCCGCAGACACGAAGGCATAGTCTCCGTCTCCGGCGGTAGCGAGGTTTTCAGCGCGAAAATCGGTGCGTAGGGGAAACTGATCCGCAGGCCATGCGGCATGCCGCAGCCAAGGACGGGTGTCGCCGTTCCCCGCGCGAATGCCCAGCAGGTCGTATAGGGCGCGCTCCATGCGCAGCGCACCCGGAAAAATGGCGGCCAGGCTGGGGCAGGATGCGGCAGCCGGGTCTACGGTCATCTCCGTATGCACGATGCCCGTCTCCGACAAAAAGGCCGCATGGACGAGATAACCGGGTTCTTCATCTTCAGTGCGGCGGTCCTCGCCCCAGAGAGCCAGCAGGCGACCCCCCTGCGCATGGATGTTTTCGGCGGCAAGGAGCCAATACTCTTTGCAGAGGCGACCGGACCACACCGGCAAGGTCGTGCCCCATTGCCGGAAATCGGTCAGTACGCGCAGTGCGGGGTTGGGCATGATGGCGTCCCTATCCGTGGAGAAGCTGGGCGGCGTGCTGCATCCACTGGACCAGCGTCAAGGGGATGAACACCCCGAGCACGGCGACGAGGGCCAATTGGATGAAGACGGGAATGATGCCGACGACGGACTGGCGGGCAACGCCTTCCAGAGGCGCCCCGAAGACCATGCCCTGCATGCGCGGGAAAATCCCGGCGAAAGCTACACCCAACCCCAGCAGGAGCAGGGGCGTCAGCCAGGGCTGGGCCTGCAGGGTACTGGTGATGATCAGGAATTCGCTCAAGAAGAGCCCGCTGGGGGGCATTCCCAGGATGAACAGCACCGCCAGCATAAACGCCCAGCCCAGCAAGGGGCTGAATTCCAGCATACCGCGGATGCGCTGGATTTCGCGGCTGCCGATGTCCTGTACCGCTTGCCCGACCGAGAAAAACACCGAGGACTTGGTCAGGCTGTGGCTGACCATGTGCAGCAAGCCCGCAAAGCTCGCTAGTGGCCCGCCGATCCCGAAGGCGAAGGTGGCCAGCCCCATATGTTCGATGGAGGAATAGGCGAAAAGCCGCTTCACATCCCGTTGCCGCAGCATGGAAAAGCCTGCCACCAGCAGGGAGAGCAAACCGAAACCCATCAGCAGGTGGCTGGCGAAGTCCCGACCCAGAGCGCCATCCACCAGTACCTTGACACGCAGGATGGCGTAGAGGGCGACATTGAGCAACAGGCCGGAGAGCACCGCCGAAACCGAACTGGGGCCGCTGGCGTGGGCATCCGGCAGCCAGTTGTTGAGCGGGGTCAGGCCGATTTTGGTGCCGTAGCCCACCAGCATGAAGATGAAGGCGATGGCCATGACCTGCGCCCCCAACTGATGGCGCACGGCCGCCAGATGCGTCCACAACAATGCGTCCGCACCGTGGCCCATGATTTTCTGGGCGGCGAAATACAGCAGGATCGTACCGAATAGCGCCATCGCCAGACCGACGCCGCAGAGAATGAAATACTTCCAGGCCGCCTCCAGGCCCTCGGCGGTGCGGAAGAGGCTCACCAGCAGCACCGTGGACAGGGTTGCGCCTTCCATGGCCACCCAGAGGATGCCCATATTGTTGGTCAGCAGGGCCAGCAGCATGGTGGCGAGAAAGGTCTGGAACATGGCGTGATAAAGGCGGACACGCCGGCGGGAGAGCGACCAGTGCGCCGTTTCGTGCAGCATATAGTTGCGGGAGAACCACGCCGTACTGAGTCCCACCACGCCATCCACCAGTACCAGCACGATACTGAGATCATCCACCATGAATTCCCCGCCGCCCGCGGTAAATGCGCCGTCTTGCAGCACCTGTACGGCCAGGGCCAGGATGGCCAGCAGCGTCAGCGTATTGAAGCCGATGAACAGCGCTGCCCCCCGGCGTCCGTCGCCCCAGAGGGCAAGCAAGGGGATGCCCATCGCCGCACAAGCCAGAACCAGCAGAATCAGCATCATTCCTCCCGGATATGTTCCAGATTCTGGAGATCCATGCTGTCGAAGGTCTCCCGTATGTGAAAAAAGAACACGCCGAGAATGACGAAACCGATCAGGGCATCCAGGGCCACCCCCAGTTCCACGATCATCGGCATACCCAGGGTGGCGCTGGTGGCGGCGAAGAAAAGGCCGTTATCAATGGCCAGAAAACCCACCACCTGAGAAATGGCCTTGCGCCGCGTGATCATCATCAGGAAAGCGAGCAGCACGGCGGCGAGGGCAATGCCGACCATGCCGCGGGTCACGGGTCCGGTCAGGGCGGTGATGGGGGCGGCAAGGGAGAAAGCAAAGATGACCAGCGCGATGCCGACGAGCATGGTCATGGGGATATTGAGCACTGCCTCCACATCGCCATGCACCTGCAGGCGTCGTAACAGACGATGCAGTACCGTCGGGATCAGAATGGCCTTCAGCCCCAGGGTCAGGGCTGCGGAAAACCACAATTCCGTTTGCCCGGTCAGCAGCGCCACCAGCGCCGTGCCGGCCGCGAGGACTACTCCCTGCCAAGCGAGGAGATGGATCAGGGTAAGGAGACGCCGTTGCGCCAGCATGGCAAAAGCGAGCAGCAGGATGAGGGCGGCGAGGAGCCGCAGCAGGGGGATGCCCCAGGCGAGTCCCTGTGCGGTAATGGTCATGTCATGCCCCCAGCATGAAAAAAGTCAGAAGCCCGATAACTCCGAGCAGAAAGGCAGTGGCCATGAACTCCGGAGCGCGGAAAAGACGCAGCTTGGCGAGCAGGGTTTCGACCAGCGCCAGGATCACTGCGGCGCCCGCAAATTTCAGCAGCAGGACCGGCAGGGCCATGGGCAGTGTCGCGACTTCTGCGGCGGGCATGATGCTCCAGGGCAGGAACAGCGCAATACCGATGGCCACATAGAGCGTCAGCTTGATCTGCGCCCCCCACTCCATGAGTGCGAGATGCCGTCCCGAGTACTCCAGGATCATGGCTTCGTGAATCATGGTCAGTTCCAGGTGGGTAGCGGGATTGTCCACGGGAATCCGCGCGTTTTCCGCCAGCAGCACGATGAAAAAGGCGGTGGCCGCGAAAACCATGCTGGGGTGCAGGGCGAAGCGCAGTTGTTCCAGGTGGGCTACGATCACGCTCAGCGAAGTGGACCGGGAGAGCAGGGACGCCGTAAAGAGTGTGGCCAGCAGGGCGGGCTCCGCGAGTCCGGCGATCAGCATTTCCCGATGGGCGCCCAGGGTGGCGAAGGGTGTCCCCGTGTCCATGGCCGCCAGCACCTGAAAAACCCGCGCCAGGGCGAACAAGCCCACCAGGGCGATGACGTCGGCAGCCGGTGCCAGAGGCAAGCCGGTGGCAAGGATGGGGATGATCGCCGCGGCCAGACAGAACGCCCCGAAAATCCCGTAAGGGGCGAAACGGAAGAGCCAGGACGTGCCCTCCGCCTGTAGAGATTCTTTATGGAACAGGCGATACAGATCACGGTAGT
>JAKCBU010000060.1 GCA_021839095.1 Pseudomonadota bacterium
TTGGGATAGTCAGAATGCGTGGCTGCGCCAGATCATCGCCCAGAATTATCTGTACATGAACCGCCAGCGTGGTCTGCAGATGGGCATCAAGGACAAGAGTTGGGTTTGGGTGGAAAGCCACAATGGCAAAATTCGTGTCCAGATCAAGCTCATAGAGGGCTGTCAGGAAGATACGGTATGGACCTGGAACGCCATCGGCAAACAGTCCGGTGCCTGGGGGTTGAAACCGGATGCCGCCGAAGCGACTCGTGGCTTCCTGATGAATCATCTGATCTCGGAGTTGTTACCGGTCAAACAGGGGGAGCGGCGTCTGACGAACTCCGATCCGATCACGGGTCAGGCGGCCTGGTATGATCTAATGGTGAAGATTTACCCGGCAGCACCGGGAGAGGAGGGTGCCTGGCCGGTATTCCCGACCATAAGGCCGTTGCCCGGAGACAAGCCTGCGTCTGACGTGCTGCGTTATCAGACGCACGCGCCCGTCAATCTGAAATCCTGACGCGCCAAGGAGGATGCCATGAGACTCGGTTTAGTCATCGATCTGGACACTTGTGTAGGGTGCCACGCCTGTGCGGTGGCCTGCAAGGAATGGAATACCAGCGGCATCACGGCACCGTTGACGGACTACAGCCCCTACGGCGCCCAGCCTTCCGGTGTGTGGTTCAATCGTATTCGCCACTTTGAAGTGGGCGACTATCCTTACAACAAAACCATCAATTTTCCCATGTCCTGCATGCATTGCGAAAATGCGGAGTGCGTGACCGTGTGCCCGACCGGTGCTTCCTACAAGCGTGCCGAGGATGGGATCGTGCTAGTCGACCAGAGTAAATGCATGGGCTGCAACTATTGCGCTTGGGCCTGTCCTTATGGGGCTCGGGAATTGGACCGTGTCTCCGGCACCATGAAGAAGTGCACACTCTGCATCGATCGCATTTACGATATGGAGATCCCGGAAGAAGAGCGGCAGCCAGCCTGTGTGCTGACCTGTCCGGCGCATGCCCGCATGTTCGGCGATATCGACGATCCTGAGAGCCCGGTAAGCCGGGCGGTGCGTGAGCGGGGCGGGTACCAGCTTATGCCGGAGCTCGACTATGATCCTACGAATCACTATTTGCCTCCTCGTGTCCACGCCCCCATCCCGACGGAAGCGCTTAAGAAAAAGGCCGCCCGCAAGGTGAAGGAATGGGTCAATCGTGTTGTCGAGCGCTGAGGAGGTACCATGCATCCGGCTCTCGCAGTGATTTTCCTGACGCTGTTCTCCGGTGGCGGATTTGGGATCGCCGCGCTCACGGCCATCGTCAACGACTTCCAGATTGACGGAGGTCTTAATCCGTTGCAGACGATGGTGGCCATGATCCTCTCTCTGGTGTTCGTCAGTATCGGCATGCTGTCCTCTACCGCGCATCTGGCCAACCCCAAAAACGCATGGCGTGCATTCACCCGTTGGCGCACCTCCTGGCTGGCGCGTGAGGGGGTGTTCGCGGTGCTCTATTATCCCTTCGCCGCACTGTACCTGAGCTGGGTATTTTTCACCGGCGGCACCCACGATCCCGTCGGTCTGATCCTGGCTAACCTGACCGGGATCATCGGACTCATCACGGTATTTTGCCAAGGCATGATTTATGCCGTGTTGCGTACCATCCGCCAGTGGAATACCCCCCTGGTCCCCACCAACTTTTATGCGATGGGGCTGGCGACGGGCGCCACCGTGCTGGCCGCCGAGCGGATCATCATGGGTGCGCCGGCGGAAACGCTGGTCGGCATGGCGCTGGTCCTGTTGACGGTATCCGCGGTGCTCAAAGGGATCTATTATTTCTGGATCAGCCGTCCGCGCGGTCCATCCATTCGTACGGCCACGGGTTTTAATCGCTCCACCGTGCGTATCCTGGATCAGGGGCATACGTTCGGAACCTTTCTAACGGAAGAGTTCGGGCATACGCTGCCAGCGGGCAAGGCGCGCGGCATCAAGGCCATGATGTATTTCTTCGCCTTTGTCCTCCCCATCGCCGCGTTGGCAGTGGGCCTCGCTCTCGCGCAAACGACTCTTGCCTGGGTTGCTGTTCTGTCGGTGATTTTCGGGGTTGGCGTGGAGCGCTGGTTGTTTTTTGTCGAAGCGCAACATGTGGTCAACCTCTATCATGGGCGGCAGCAGTGTTGAACCGGGTCTCAAGAGAGGTTTAGTATGAACCCTTTGGGGTATTCCAGATCGTAGTGGCGGTTGCGCCGCAGGGTCTCGAAGCCAGCAAGGGAAGGCACCCCAGGAGTCAAGTGACATGCTGCAGCGGGTACGTGCAAAAACGGAACGGGAAATGGCGTTGGCGGATCAGTTCGGTCGGCGCGTCACCTATTTGCGCATTTCGGTAACGGAGCACTGCAATTTTCGCTGTAGTTACTGTTCCCCCGAGGAGGGTACCCCCTTCTTCGCGCGAGAAGACCATCTGCAAGCCGAGGAGTATGACCGTCTGATCCGTATCTTCAGTGGATTCGGTGTCCGTCATGTGCGTTTCACCGGCGGCGAACCCCTCATACACCCGCGCATCCTCTCCCTGGTTGGTTCCGCGCGACGTTATGGCGTAGGGAAGATCAGTGTAAGCACCAACGGGTTGTTGTTGGGGCGCCGGGCAGCGGCGCTCCGGCAGGTGGGGGTCAACAACCTGAATATCAGTCTCGATAGTCTCGATCCCGAAGTGTTTGCGCGGGTGACCCGAGGAGGCGAACTGCGTACGGTGCTTGAAGGGATCGAGGCGGCGATCTTGGCGAGGATCCCCCGGATAAAACTCAATGTCGTGTTGTTACGCCAAAACAACGGGGAGGGCTTGCTCGCACTGATCGAGTATGCGATGCAGCGTGGCATCGACATACGCTTCATTGAAACCATGCCCCTCGGCGCGGCGGGTGCGGATGCTCAAGGTGAGCAGTTCCTCGGCGTTGCAGAAGCCCGGCGGACCATCGAAAATCATCTCGGTCCGTTGCAAATGGTGGCCCGACCTGCGGACAATGGTCCAGCCCGTCTCTACCAGCTGCCGGGAGTGCGCTCACAAGTGGGGTTCATTACGCCGATCAGCGACAATTTCTGTGCGAGCTGCAATCGGGTACGTTTGACCGCGACGGGGCGCTTGGTCTATTGCCTAGGCCAAGACATCGGTCTGGAGCTTCTGCCCCTGTTGCGCGGAACGCATACCGACCGGCAGATCGCTGAGGCTATCATGGAAGGTATTTGGCGCGACAAACCGGAGCGGCATCACTTTGTGGATGATCCCGGCCGTTCGGCGCGAGTCTTCATGATGCGGCTCGGCGGATAGTACTATTATGGGTAGTCGACACTGCGCGCCATGTGATGCTGGGCGTAGACCGTTCGACCAACTTTAATTCCTTTCATTGTGACATTGTAGCGAGTGGCCCATGCACGGTTTTCAAGAAATTACCGCAGATCAGCTTAACGCATTGACGGAACAAGGAGAGGCGTTCACCCTGATCGACGTGCGTTCACCCGGAGAGGTTGCCCGGGGCGTCATTGCGGGTGCCAAACACCTGCCCCTGCATCTGCTTCCCATGTCCATGCAGCAGATGGACAAATCGCAGACGACGGTTTTCTACTGCCTGAGCGGCGCCCGTTCGGCACAGGCGGCGGCGTTCGCTGCGGCGCAAGGCTTTGGTCGAGCGTTTAATTTGCGAGGAGGAATATCTGCATGGGCCAGCCGGGGATTCCCCCTCGTGCAGTTGTCCAGTCAATAAGGATATTCTAAAATATGGATGCTTAATCATCAAATCAAAATATTTGCCTTGCTGTTCATGCTTTTCCTGAATAGAGTCGTGCAAGTGGTTTTTTCGAGATCATCACTGAGGAGGTTCACTCATGGTACAAGAAGACAAGGTACTCGACGCCCGCGGACTGAACTGTCCGCTACCGATTCTCCGCACCAAAAAAGCGCTTGGTGAGTTGACCGCCGGACAGGTTCTGAAGGTCGTGGCCACCGACCCGGGTGCCGTGAAAGATTTTGAAGCGTTCGCCAAGCAGACGAAAAATCCTTTGCTGGAGCACGCGGAAGCGGGCGGAGAATTTATCTTCTTCATCCAAAAGGCCTAATTCATCAGGGTTGGGTACAGAGGCCCGGCCGGGAGTGCGAAATAATGGACGAGAAAAAATTAGCAATTATCGCTACGAAAGGCACCTTGGACTGGGGTTATCCCCCGTTCATTTTAGCCTCCACGGCGGCGGCGCTGGGTTATGCGACGGAAATTTTCTTCACTTTTTATGGGTTGCAGTTGTTGAAGAAGGACTTGAGTCACTTGCGTGTGAGCCCGCTCGGGAACCCGGCGATGCCCATGCCGGTGCCGATGCCGACACTGATGATGGTGCTCCCGGGTATGGAAGGGATGGCGACCTCCATGATGAAGAGTAAAATGAAGGCAAAGGGTGTGGCGAGTCTGGAGGAGTTGCGCGAACTCTGCGTGGAGGCGGAAGTACGGATGGTGGCTTGCCAGATGACGGTGGACCTATTCGAATTTGACACCGCTGACTTCATCGACGGCATTGAACTGGGGGGTGCTGCGTCGTTCTTCGAGTTCGCTGGAGAGTCGGATATCACGCTCTTCATCTGAACCATGGATCTGCGTTGCGAGTCCAACGGGGTGACGTATCAAATCGATAGCGAGGAGCGAGTAGATGGCGACTTACGCTGAAATGAAAGAGATGTTTGACGAAATTCGTGCGGATTTTCGTTACGATCACGAACTCAATGGATGTCTGAATTGTGGCATTTGTACAGCCACCTGCCCGTCTGCGCAGTTCTATGACTACAGCCCGCGTGAAATCGTCCAGTTGCTGTGGACGGAAAATGTCGAGCAGATCTACGATGCCATGCAGGAAAAGATCTGGGCTTGCGCGCAATGCATGACTTGCGCGGCGCGTTGCCCTTTCAAGAATTCTCCTGGCGGCCTGGTCATGATCATGCGCGAGGTTTCCATTCGTCATGGTATGCAATCGGCCAAGGATGTGCTGCGCCCTTTTGGGCGGGTCATGCTCAAACTGATTACCACGGGCAACCAGCTCTCCCCCGATATGATTCAGCCCGACCACTTTCCCGACTGGGGCCCCAATATCCAGAAAGTGGAGGGTGACCTGCGGATGCTGCGAAAGGCCATTCCGGTAAGGACGTTGCAAACCGTTGAAACAGCCTGGGAAGTGTCTTTGAAGACTTCAGTGGAGATGTATACCATCTGGGAGATGACGGGTGTGCTCAAATCCCTGGAAACGATGGATGAAAACCTTTTCGACGTGATCGAAGACTTTATTGACGAGAAACGCGAAGATTATGAAGACTGGCTCGAGAGTCAGAGCGATAAGGACTGAGGAGACCATCATGAGCGACGACAGCAGTGCGCAAGGTGTAGCGGGTCATGGCGCTTTTTTTCAGGACACGCATCTTTCGGCGCCCGAGGCCGAGGCGGCGACGGCCTGGGTGCGCAGCCACGTGGACCGGCGCACGATAGACCTGGGGGAGCGGATGGACGACGTTCGCGATCACCTGTGGGAATTGGAGAAGGAAGGCGAGGTCATCGTCCACCGCATCGCCCCCGAGCATCGCGCCGCGACGGTGCAGACCCTTTATGGCTGGGACAAGAAGATTCCCACCAACAACCTCTGGCATCACAAGAGCTGCGGGCAGTGTGGCAACATCCCCGGCTATCCCACCAGCCTCCTGTGGCTGATGAACAAGCTGGGCGTCGACTATCTCGACGAGACCGATCAGACCTCCTGCACCGCCTGGAACTACCACGGCTCCGGCATCGGCAACGTCGAGTCCCTCGCCGCCGTCTTCCTGCGCAACTTTCATCAGGCCTACGTTTCCGGCAAGCAGCACGGTTTCGAGTATGGCCACTTCTTCCCCCTGGTGCACTGTGGCACCTCCTTCGGCAACTACAAGGAGATCCGCAAGTACCTCGTCGAGTCCGCCGAATTGCGGGAGAAGGTCAAAAAGATTCTGGGCAAGCTGGGGCGCCTGGTCGACGGCAAGATCGTCATTCCCGAGGAAGTGGTGCATTACAGCGAATGGCTGCACGTCATGCGCAAGCGCATCGCCTCGGAACTGCAGACCATCGACGTGTCCAACATCCGGGTGGCGGTGCATCCGGCCTGTCATGTGTACAAGATGGTGCCGGAGGATGCCGTCTATGATCCGGAGATCCTCGGCGGCAACCGGCTGGCCGTGACCACTTCGGTGGCCATGGCCCTGGGTGCGCAGGTCATCGACTACTCCACCTGGTACGACTGTTGCGGCTTTGGCTTTCGCCACATCATCTCCGAGCGCGAGTTCACCCGCAGTTTCACCATGAACCGCAAGATCAAGGTGGTGAGGGAAGAGGCCAACGCGGATGTGCTCGTGGGCCATGATACCGGCTGCATCACCACCATGGACAAGAACCAGTGGATCGGCAAGGCCCATGACATGAACTACTCGGTTCCGGTCATTGCCGATGTGCAGTTCGCCGCCCTGGCCTGCGGCGCCGATCCCTTCAAGATCGTGCAACTGCAGTGGCACGCCTCCCCCTGTGAAGACCTCGTCGAGAAGATGGGCATCCGTTGGGACCAGGCCAAAGCCAACTTCCAGGAATACCTCAAACAGGTGGAACAGGGCAACGTGGAATACCTCTACAACCCTGAACTCGCTACCAACCAAAATGCCAACATGAAAGCGGGCGCTTAAGGAGAAAGTTCAAGTGAGTGCACAAGATACGGTTTTAGTCGTAGGGGCGAGGACATCGGGCCT
>JAKCBU010000061.1 GCA_021839095.1 Pseudomonadota bacterium
GCGCGCCGCCGTGATGCGTGTGAAGGCGTTGATCTCGCCATCATTGGCCTGAATATGATGGAGCGTGTCCTGCAACACCTCCGCTGCGCGCCACTCACCGCGACGGACCCGCCGCGCGATTTCCGCCGCCCGCGGAAATGCGTCGCCCCCGGTTTTCATGGGCGGAATACCGGGGCCAATGCTTCCGTCATCTCCAGCGGATGTGCCTCCAGCACCTTGGCCATCCGCGCGCTCAGCATGAAATAACGCTTCACGTCGGCGCGCCATGCTTCGCGGACATCGAGCCCCAAAACATCGAAGAGGTAGTCCATATAGATATCCACGGGTGTGTCAGCATCCGCTTTGGGTGGGTTCATCCCGCTTCTCCTTCTGTGAGCGACCCGCTTTTTGCTGCCGTAACTGCAGTAACTCCGCCAACACGCTGATGGCGATCTCCGGTGGTTTTTTACCCAATCCGGGTAAGCCCATGGGCATATGCAGATGATCCGGAATATCATATCCGGCGCGGGACAGGGCATGACCAAAACGCGCCGCCTTGGACCGGCTGGCAATCACTCCCAGATAAGCCAGCGGTTTCTCGATGAAATGCTCCAGCAACGCATAGTCCATGGCGTGGCTGTGGGTCACGATCAGTACCACGGCATCGGTTGCCGGAGTCTGCAAATCGGCCCAGGTCCATGCGTCCACCAGGACGGCCTCCGGCGGGAAGGCGGCGGGATCGGCCCACTCGGGGCGCCGATCGAATACGGACAACTCAAAATCCAGCGCGCGGGCCATCGCCGCGATCGCCCGCCCCACATGACCGGCACCGAAGATCCACAAAGCCGGACGGTGGGGCGTGGGGAGCGCAAAGCAGCACCCATCGGCATCCCACTCGGGCGCGGCGGCGCGCAAAAGAGCGGCCAGGGCTTCGGGAGCGCCGATGTGTCGTCCCCGGCTGGTGATCCCGGCCACCAACCGCAATCGGCCCGCTGCATCCCGCTGATAAGCCCGGGAGGCACCGGTCCGATACAATTCCGAAAAAAACCGGGGAACCTCCAGCACACAGATTTCCACCTGTCCACCGCAGCACTGATCATCCGCCGTGCCCAGCGTAAAACTCAGGGACACCGAGGACGCATCGGATCGCGGTGCGCGCAGGACCTGACAGATCCGATATTCCATGTGTCCGCCACCCACCGTGCCCAACAGGGAGCCATCTTCCCACAGACACATGCCGGCACCGACCGCTGTGGGTGCGGAACCCCGCACGCGGGTCACGATGGCTTCCCGTACTGGACGCCCTGGCCGCTGGCGGTTGGCGAGGGCGTTCATGGCGCGTAGCCGATCACGGCTACCGGCCCGCCCCCTTGGGGGCCTTGATGCTCCGCACGCGTCGAGACATAGACCCCGGTCTCACCGGTGATTCCGGCCAGCAGGGCCGAGACCACGCAGCGGGAGTAACGCATATCGGAGATATCCGCGTCTGTCCACATGGTATGGCGGCGATGGCGAATGCTGCCTCGCGGATCGGCATCGGATTTGGCGAAGACCGCCAGCACCCTCTCCGCGTCGGCGGGCATCAACTGCCCATGGACGGGTTGCAGTCCCAACTGATTCAGCACAACATGGATCGCCGGGACATCGATGATGTCCCGCATCACCCCGTGGGCGATGACCAGATCACCTTCCCAATGGCGGGAATTGGCGAATAGCACGATTTCGGAACGCCGCAATAAGGGCTTGGCGGAAACGCTGGCCCGGCTGGAGTATAGAGACCAGTCCCGGTTGATCGCGGCATCGGACAATTGGGATTCGGCCACCTCCCCCAATGCGAGCGCCACGCCCAAGGCGGATGCACCGCGCGACCAGGCCATGTCACAGCGCAGTTGCCCGGCGTCCGCATCACCGGCTATCGCAGGCGCCGGTATCGCCCCTTTGACCTGCACCAGATGCACATCCTCGGGCGCCACGCGCAACGCGTGCATGAGCCCGGTAACCGCGCGTGCCGTTTCCCGCACCATCGCCATCCGCCCTACTTCCTGCGTATGGAAGGATCGGGTATGGCCGGTGGCGACGGCCAGCCTTTTCACCGGGTATGGCTGCTCCACCGCCCGACCCGATACCGTGAAAACCAGTATGTGCGGAGCCGTAACCCCCTCACTGCCACCGGAGAGGGACAAGACGATGCGATCTTCCACCGCCTCCGGACGGCAATCCAGATGTGCGGCCAGCATCTGGCTCAACGCCATGGTCGCCAGAACCCGGGTGAAATCGTTCTCCCCCCCGTTGCCCTCGGTTTTCCCGATAATCGCGACAATATCCATGGGATTTACCGCTCCCTCGGCAATCGCCCGCGACAAACCGGAGACATCGGCGGGGTCCGTAGTGAAAAACCGGTGGAGTGTGGTGCGCATGGCGTTCACTCCGCGGGACTAAAAAGGGACCCGGAGCACCCGGCCGGTGCGGCGGCGAATGTCGATCTTGTACACGTCACCATCATCCATTTCATCGGCCGACCGGGCATTGGCCAGGGCGGTTACCACCTCATCGGAATTCATGGTCATGACGGTCACCGGATCGCCGATAGACATCGGGAAATCGTGCCAGGTGCCGGCATGGATCATCACTCCCTGTCCCGCCGGAATGCGAAAAGCGCGCACCTCTTCCAGACGGGGAAGATTTTCTCCGCTGTCCTGGTTCGGCTTACCCAGCACCATGGCAAAAGGCACACTACCCAGACCGACAAAAATCTGCGTCATGTTGAGATGCCGCTCCAGCCAAACCACCTCGGGACTGCGGTGCGATATTCGCGCCGTGCGTACCACCGCGCGACCGGTATAGACAAAGTCGAGATTTTGCCCTTCCTCGACACTCCCCTGATAAAAGGGGATCGAAAGTCCCGGCCGGTGCACCGCCTCACCGATCATCACCCCATATTCCGCGAGATTCTCCGGGGTGGCTTCCCATAAAGGCACCTCCACATAAACCGTATCCGAATGATTCGCATAGGCATTCATACTCCATCCTCCTTCTTTCGCGCAGCGCGCGGGTCAATGGCCTCCAACACCAGCCGGGAGGCTATCTCCAAACGATAGGCCGCCGTCGAACGGATATCCTTGACCGGTGCGATATCCTGCCTCACCCCCTGCCGAACGGGTGCCTCCGCAACGTCGCGGACAGCGCGTCCTTCCAGATATCGGCTCACGGACGGCAAAGCGCACGGAACCGCCGCCACGCTCGCCATGCCGAAGCGCGCGCGCTGAATCACCCCCTCGCGATCTTCCTCGATGAGCGCCGCGATACCCACTTTCGCGATCGCCTGCGCCGCCCGTGTTCCAACCTTCCGAAAATAGCCGCGGCTATGTGGGGGGGGATAAGGGATCCAAACAGCGCCGAGCAGTTCTCCGGCCTGCAAGGCCGTCTTGCGGTAGCCTTGATGAAAATCCGCATAAGGCAGCCATCGCGTGCCGTGATGATGCACGATTTCCAGGCGCGCCCCATACGCCAGCAACACCGGCGCGTTGTCCGCGGCCGGGGAAGCGTTGCAGATGTTGCCACCCAGCGTAGCCCGGTTTTGGATGGGCGGCGCCCCGGTCACCGCCGCCGAAGCGGCCAGCATCGGCCAGTGGACGGCCACTTCCGCATGTCGGCGAACCACCTCCAGGGAAGTGGCGGCGCCAATCCGGATACCCTCTTCCGTAATCTGCAGCCCCTGCAACTCCCGCAGTCCGCTGATATCCAGCCAGGAGTCCGGGCGCCGCTCCGGGGCGAGATGACTCTCCACCATAAGATCGGTCCCGCCCGAAATCACCCGATACCGGCCGGGGGCTGCCGCCAATATCTCCAGGGCTTCCGGCAAATGCCGGGGCCTTGTCCACTCAGACATCAGCAGGCCCTCCGGCAGCCTGGGCAATGGCCGCATAAATGCGCCCATACCCGGTACAACGACAGAGATTACCGCTCAGACCCCAGCGAATCTCCTCCAGGGTCGGGTGGGCATGTTCCGCCAACAGGGCGGTCGCCGCGAGCATCATACCCGGCGTACAAATCCCGCACTGGGTAGCGCCGCACCGAACAAAGGCCCGTGCCAGGGCGCTATCTTCGGGAAGACCCTCCACCGTGGTAATTTCCGCCCGCTCCATTTGCCCGAGAGGCACCAGACAACTATTCACCAGCTTGCCATTCACCAGTACCGCGCAGGCGCCGCATTCTCCTTCGCCACACCCTTCCTTCGTTCCCTTGAGATTGCAGTCATTACGCAATACATCCAGTAGACGGGCCGTCGGCGCTGAGCTGCTCTGAAATGCCTTACCGTTGATGCGCATCGTTGTCGGCATGGTCAATACTCCCGGCGCACAGTCAGCATCCCTTGCGCGGGTGGTTTGACCGCGCAGCGTTCCAGCAGATATTCAGGCAGGACCGGAATCTGGCAGATATCGATATCCAATGCTTGTTGAATGGCATTGACGACAGCCGGGGCGGGGCCGTCCATGGGCAATTCGCCCACGCCCTTCGCCCCTTTGGGGCCCGCCCCTAGTCCGCCTTCCAGCAACACCACATGGATATCTCCCAAATCCGCGCTGGTCGGAATGATGTAGTTGGTCAGGCGATCGTTGGCCATCACCCCGCGCGCATTCCAGAGCACCTCCTCATAGAGCGCGAAACCCAGGCCCTGAGCCACGCCGCCTTCAATCTGACCCTGCACGATCACCGGATGCACCGCCTTACCGATTTCCTGGACCGCGGTGAAATCGAGCACGCGCGTTTCCAGGGTCAACACATCCACTTCCACTGCGGCAATGTAAGTCGCCCAGGCATAACTCGCGTAAGCCCGCCCCCAAAAAGTCTGCTCATCCCAAAGCATACCCGCTGGAGGGTGGTAGTGCGCGGTCACCAGTGCATCACCCTTGGCTGCGTGGAGCCGGCCACAGGCCGCCGCAAAGTCCTGTGCATCATAGGACGCGGGTAAATCCGCCGCTTCCCGCAGCCGCCGCAACAACCGCTCCGCAGCCTTCTGGATGAGGTCACCGACCACCATGCAGGTACGGGAAGCTACCGTCGGCCCGGAATTGGGCACTCTGGAGGTGTCCGTCTGCGCCAAATACACGCTGTCCATGGGCAGGCCCAGCGCTTCGGCAGCGATTTGCACCAGCGTGGTCGCCGCGCCCTGCCCCATTTCCGTATTGGAGCAAAGAATCTCGACATGGCCATGGGCAAGGACCTGGAGGGAAACCCGGGAGGCCAAATGCAGTTCGCCATTACCGGTGAACCCGGCACCATGCGCGAAAGTCGCCAGACCGATCCCCTTACGGGTCGGGTGCCCGGCGGCGTTCCAGGTCTTGTACTCCGCCAGCCGCTGGTGATAATGCGTTCGCTCCAGCGCCACATCGAGCGTTGCATGCGCGAAGCAATCAGCCCCCACCACCTCTCCGGTCGCGCTCACATCACCGCTCCGCAGCAGATTCTTTCTGCGTAGCTCGGCGGGGTCCATACCCAGTTTTTTCGCCAAACGATCCATGGCGACTTCCATGGCAAAAATGCTTTGCGGTGCACCAAATCCGCGAAAGGCCCCAAAAGGGGGGTGATTGGTCGCGACCGCACGCCCCCTGACCCGGATATTGGGGCACTTATAGGGCCCAGGGGCATGGATGACCCCCCGTGAGAGCACCACCGGACTCAACGTGCGATAAGCGCCGCCATCGATGGCGAAATCCATGTCGATAAACTGTAGTGCTCCGGCCTTGTTGGCTCCCAAACGGATCAGGGTGCGGGAAGGGTGGCGCTTCGGGGTCACCCGCAAATCCTCGCCCCGCGTATAGATAAGCTTTACCGGACGACCGCCCGCCTTGAGCGCCAGCAGGGCGGCATGGCAGGCAATCATCGAAGGATAATCCTCTTTGCCGCCAAAGGCCCCACCCGTGGTACTTTGCACTACCCGCAGGTGATTCTTATCCATCCCCAGGCACTGCACCAAGGCATCCAGCACGTAATAGGGGCATTGCAGGGAACCTTCTATCAAAATATCACCGTTCGCCTGCACGCGCGCCAACATGCCTTGCGGCTCGATATAGAGCTGTTCCTGAGCAGGCGTGCGCAGACACTCCTCGATGACCACTTCGGCGCGACGTTCGCCCTCCGCAAGATCACCGCGGTTCAGCAGATAATCCGTGTACAGATTTCCGGGAATTATCTCCCGCTCGGCTTGCAGGGCCTCGTCTATGTCAAAGATCGGGGCCGGGTTCGGCTGTTCCACCAAGAAAACCCGCTTCAGCGCCGTCCCGAGCACTTCGCGGTCCGCGTGGGCCAGCAACACCACAGCTTCCCCGGCGTGACGGAATGTGCGCTCCACCAGGACGACCTGATCATTTTCCAGGAGTTTGACCGCGTTGACCCCCGGGATATCTTTCGCGGTGACGATGACAAAATCCGACCAGTCCATGGCGGGATCGAAGATCACCTCCTGCAGGATTCCGCCGGCCATTGCAGTGCGTACCGTGGCCCCGAAAAGTCCTCCCGCGCAGGGCAGATCATCCACGTAGAGCGCCGATCCCGTTATTTTGGCAAAGCCATCGACGCGGGCTGGACTATCCGCGCGCTGATCACGTTGCGAAGGCGCGCCAGTCAAAGACATGGCGATACCCCTGGTTCCCGAAGCGGAACTTCGCCACCGGATGTCTTGATGATGCGAGCACTCACGCCGGGGCCCGCAAAAGGTGTGCGATGACGGCCTTGGTGACGATAACCGCATTACGCTCGGCGAGAGCGCCAGCGTACAAGTCAC
>JAKCBU010000062.1:0-1677 GCA_021839095.1 Pseudomonadota bacterium
AAGGCGAAACCGTCTGGCTGACTCAGGCACAGGTCGCCGAGCTTTTTTCGGTAACCCCCCAGAACGTCACCATGCACCTGAAAAATATCTATGAAGAACAGGAGCTTGTAGAGAATGCCACCTGTAAGGATTTCTTACAGGTTCAAACCGAGGGCGATCGCGAAGTTAAACGAAAGCGCAAGCACTACAACCTGGACGCCATCATATCGGTGGGCTATCGCGTCAACTCACGACGCGCGACCCAGTTCCGGATCTGGGCGACCAGCACGTTGAGGCAACACCTGGTCGAGGGCTACACCCTCAACCAGCAACGTCTCAGGGAACGCGGGATTGAGTTCGAACAGGCGCTGGACCTGCTCTCGCGCACCTTGGCGAATCAGCAACTGGTGAGCATAGAAGGCGAGGCAGTGCTGCGGATAATTGCCGACTACGCCCGTAGCTGGAGCCTGCTGCAGGGCTACGACGAGCAGAGTCTGACCGGGCAGACCGGTAAGCAACAGGATATGCGTTCGCTGCAACTGGATGACGTGCTCACCGCCATTGCCCAGCTCAAGGCGGAGCTGATGGCCAAGGGCGAGGCCACGGAACTGTTCGGCCAATTGCGCGGCGACGGGCTGGCATCGAGCATCGCCACCATCGAGCAAGGTTCCGGCGATGAACTGTTCTACCCCAACGTGGCCAGCCGGGCGGCGCACCTGCTGTATTTCGTCACGCGGCTCGGCACTGCCGTGGCGCGCCTGAACCCATCGCTGCCGCCGGAGGCACGGCAAGACGCCATCCGCGACAAGCTGCGCGTGATTGCCCACGAACTGCTGGTCAGCCTGCGCGAAAACGTCGCCGTCGATTGGGCCCACCGGGAATCGGCCCGGGCGCGGCTGCGCGTGCTGGTCAAGCGCAGCCTGCGCAAGTACGGCTACCCGCCCGACCTGCAGGATGCGGCGGTGCAGACGGTGCTGCAGCAGGCGGAGGCGCTATCGTCAGCGTGGAGCGCGATCAGATAAGGTGGAAGGGCGGAGAGAGAAAATTTTTTCGATGCCCGTGTTGGGTTACGTCGATTCTGCTTTCAAAGGATCGAACCTTTTATTATGCACGATCATGCTGAAATATTACGGGAGGCAGTATGGAAGTTATCGCTGCGGTAAAAAACAGGCGTGCCGTAAAATCCTTTGACCGGCATCATAAAATGTCCGAGGAAACCCGGCGGCTGCTCTGGGAAACATCGATATTGGCGCCCAGTGCGTACAATATCCAGCATTGGCGAATCGTGGATGTGCGAGATTCGGCGCAGCGGGCGGCCATTCGTGAGGTGGCCTGGGGACAGGCGCAGGTAACGGATGCATCGGCACTCTATGTGCTCTGTGCGGATTTGAACGCCTGGCAGGAGGAGCCGCAGCGGTACTGGGCGACTGCGCCGCAACCGGTGCAGGACTTTCTGCTGCCCAAGCTGGACGCGTATTATCGCGGTAAGCCAGTGGTGGCCCGCGACGAGGCGATGCGTACTCTGGGTATCTTGGGTATGACCCTGATGCTGGTCGCACAGGATCTCGGCTACGATTCCTGCCCCATGGATGGTTTTGATTTCGACGCGGTGGCGAAGATTATTCGCTTGCCGGACGATTTTGCCATTGGCTATATGCTGGCCATCGGCAAGGGCACGGGTAGTCTCTGGCCCAGGAA
>JAKCBU010000062.1:1687-6748 GCA_021839095.1 Pseudomonadota bacterium
CGGTGGAGAAGCGGATGCACATCGATCACTTTTGAGCCCTGGGTCACTCACCGCGGAGGGAAATGCTCTATACTCGTAGCTCTCGCCATGTTGAGCAGGAGACCCCCTGCAGGAGTGTGAAAAATGCCTGTCAATGAAGGAACTGCGGATCGGATCATTCGTGTGCTTGTAGGATTGGCCATCATCATCGTGCTCGCCGTTTTTCTGCCGGGCGCCTATAAGTGGTGGGCGGTGGTGGGTTTGGTGCCGCTCGTTACCGGGCTGACCGGTTTTTGCGGGCTTTATTCCGTGCTAGGCATCAAAACCTGTGCGTTGAAGCCGCGGCCGAAGTCTTGATTCTCTGCGTGCCCTTCCGGACGCTCCGAGGCGCTGTGCGGGGAGGGCGTGGTGCCGCGGCCTAACCCCCTCGCGCGCCGCCGCCGGGCACCCGGTAAGCGGCGCGCAGGTTACTCCGGTTATTTCCCGGTCGCGCGATCAGCACGCATTGGGTCGGCACAGCCACGCGTCAGTCACCTTCCCGACCGCATCCAGACGCAAATGAACCTGCCCCTGTTGCCGCAGATGCTGGTCGCCCGCGCCCCCGAAGGGTACCCGTTCCTCAAAATCAAACTGACATAACAGCAGCACATCGCTGCCCACCCGCTCCGGCAGGCTGCAGTGACATTGCGCGCCTTCGCGCAGGGCGACGCCGCCCATGGTGGTGAAGCTCGCAAGCAGTTGGCTGCTCTCCAGATAGTCCAGTATGGCCGACTGGATGGCGGGATCTTCCCAAAGTTCCATGACAGGATACTCCTCGACAAGACGGCCGAATTTCTTGGTCTATACTCAAAGCGTAGCCCATGGCGGCGCGTTTGCACGCCAGAGGGCGTCCCTTGAGATCACGTCGCGCGGAGAGGAGGGGTTTTTGGATTTTTGGACGGACGCGCCCCGGTCGGAAGGGGGCAGATGATGCCGCCGCAAGCGCTGATCGTCGGTATTTTCGCCGTTGCCGTCGTCATGGTCCTCGTGGCCATTCTCTGGGTATCGGATTGGCTCGGTGGGCGGCATCCCAATCGCAACAAGAATATCCCTTTTGAGAGCGGGCTCGGCGTCAATGTCGCCACGCATCCGGCCATGCCGGTGGCCTTCTATCTGCTGGCGGTTTCGTTTCTGGTCTTTGAACTGGAAGCGGCTTTTCTTTTCGCCTGGGCGGTGGCTTTTCATGGATTGGGCTGGGCGCCGATTCTGGGGGGACTCGGTTTTATGGCGATTCTCGGACTCGGGCTCTTTTACGAATGGCGGATGGGGGGTTTGCAGTGGCGTTAACACCCGGGCCGTTGTCGCTGCTGGCGGGTAAATTTGAGGATCTGTTGGCCTGGAGCCGCGCGGGATCGTTGTGGCCGCTCAACTTTGGCACCTCCTGCTGTTTTATCGAGATGGTGGCGGCGGTGACGCCCCGGCACGATCTCGCCCGTTTTGGGGCGGAGGTACTGCGCGGTTCGCCGCGTCAGTCTGACGTGCTGATCGCCTCCGGTACCATCTTCGTCAAGATGGCGCCGATGATTTTGGAGATCTACGAGCAGATGCTGGAACCCAAGTGGGTGATTTCCATGGGCTCCTGCGCCAATTCCGGCGGTATGTATGACGTCTACAGTGTGGTGCAGGGCATCGACCGGATTTTGCCGGTGGATGTATATGTGCCGGGCTGTCCGCCGCGTCCCGAGGCCTTGATGGACGGATTGCTGCTCTTGCAGCGGAAAATTCGCCGCCATTCACCACGGATTCTGAATCGGGAGGCGGGCTGATGCTGCTGGCGGAAGCCCTGCAAAAGCGCTTTCAGGCGATGCCGTTGACGGATGGCCGTGATGGTTGGCCGGATTTTCAGGTGGCGGAGCATCACTTGGTGGATGTGCTGCATTTTTTGCGCGGCGACATGGCGCCGCGATTTCCCATGCTGCTGGACCTGACGGCGGTGGACGAGCGCGGCGGTCAGGCGGCACCGGAGCGCGCTTTTACCCTGGTCTACCATCTGCATGGTCTGGATGACCGCGGGGCGCTGCGCCTGCGTGTGCCCCATGCCGACGCGGAGGTGCCGGTACCGACGGCGACCGGGGTCTTCGCCAACGCCAACTGGTATGAGCGCGAGGTCTATGACCTTTTCGGACTGACTTTCAGCGACCACCCGGACTTGCGGCGGATCCTGCTTCCACCCCACTGGGAGGGACATCCCCTGCGCAAGACGGAGCCCATCCGTGCCACCGAGCGGCCGGCTTATCGGCTCAGCAAATCTGAGGTGCAGGAGGCGCTCAAAATGTACAGCGACACGGTATCGACACCGGATCCGGGTCTGACGGTGCTCAATGTCGGGCCGCATCATCCAGGCACCCACGGTATTCTGCGTTTTGTGCTGAAGCTCTCTGGCGAGGAGATCGCGACGGTGGACCCGGATATCGGCTACCACCATCGCGGCGTGGAGAAGATCGCCGAGGGGCATACTTTCCACAACTTCATCCCCTATACCGACCGGGTGGATTATCTGGGGGGCGCGCTGGGGGAGTTTCCTTATGTGCGTGCCATCGAGATGCTGGCGGATCTGACGGTGCCGCCGCGGGCGGAGGGGATTCGTACCTTGCTGGCGGAGATCTGCCGGATTTCTTCCCATCTGGTCTGGCTGGGGAGCTACGGTAACGACCTGGGGACGATGGGACCGGCGTTTTACGCTTTCCGTGACCGTGCCCTATTGATGGACCTGATCGAGAAATACACCGGCGGGCGGCTGCACCCGCAGTTTTTCCGGATCGGGGGGGTGGCGATGGATTTGCCCGATGACTGGCGGGGGGATCTGCTGACCACGCTGGAGGCCGTGGAAAGGGGGTTGCGCGACAGCGAGCATCTGACGGTAGGAAATCCTGTTTTCCAGGCGCGCACCCGCGGTATCGGGGTGCTCAGTGCGGCGCAGGCGGAGAAATGGGCGGTGTCCGGCATCTTGCTGCGCAGCACGGGCAAGGCCTGGGATATGCGCAAGGCCGCTCCCTATGGGCTTTATGGCGACCTCGACTTTGCGGTGCCGACTTCAACGGATGGGGATGCCTTGGCACGGACGCAGTTGCATATCGAGGAGATCCGCGAAAGTATCGGCATATTGCGTCAGTTGGCGGAGAGGATGCCGGAGGGACCGACGCTGGCCGCCGATGCCCGCTATGCCTTTCCGCCCAAGGATCATACCCTGTGCGATATTGAAACCCTCATCCATCATTTTGAGCAGGTGGCCGGGGAAATCGGCCCGCCAGCGGGGCAGGTGCTCAGCATCACCGAATCGGCGCGGGGCATGTTGGCTTATTACGTGGTAGCCGATGGGGGGCCGCGTCCCTATCGTCTGCGGGTGCGGAGCCCGTCTTTCCCGCATGTGCAGTTGATTGCCGAACTGGGGCGCGGTACCGCCCTACCCGACTTCATCGCCACCATAGGTTCCATTGACTATGTCCTCGCCGATCTCGATCGCTGATCTGCAGGATGCCGCACTGATCGCCCGTTTGCAGGCGCTGGTGGCGGAGTCGCCGGTGCCGGCGGCAGCGATCAGCGCTGTCCTGTACACCTTGCAGGGTGCACGGGGATATATCGACGATGTGGCGCTGCATGCGGCGGCGCAACTCACCGGATTGAGTCCGGTGCGGGTGGAGGAGCTCTGCACTTTCTACAGTCTGGTGTTGCGCGCCCCGGCGGGGCGCCATGTGCTGCGTATCTGCGACAGTATCGCCTGTCACCTGGCGGGGGCACAGGACCTGTTGGCCCAGGCGCAGGCGTATTCCGGGGTGGCGCTGGGGGAGGTCGGTCTGCGCGGCGCGCTGACGGTGGTCCCTCATGTCTGCATCGGCCTTTGCGATCGCGCGCCTGCGCTGCTGGTGGATGGTGAGGCTACAGGTCCGGTGGACGCGGCCTCCCTCGCGCGGTGGCTGGAGCAATGGGAGGCGGACGCATGGAAGCCATTCTGAGCCGTCATTTCCACGATCCCGATCCGGCGGACCTGCGCGTTTATGAGCAGGCCGGGGGTTACGCCGGGTTACGCCGGGCTATCACGATGGACCCCGCGGATATCATTGCCGAGGTGGAGAAGTCCGGGCTGCGCGGCTGTGGCGGCGCGGGGTTCCCCACCGGGCTGAAGTGGCGATTACGGGGTGCCGACGCCCCGGCGCCCCGCTACCTGGTTTGCAATCTGGATGAAACGGAGCCAGGTAGCATCAAGGATCGTGCGCTGCTTTTCGGGGCGCCGCACCACCTGATCGAGGGAATGCTCATTGCCGCCCATGCGTTGGGGGTGCGCCACGCCATTTTCTTCGTACGCGGCGAGTATGCGGCGGGCGCGCGGGTACTGGAGCGGGCTCTGCAGCGGGCGTGGGAGGTGGGTCTACTGCGTTTGCCCGATGGCGATCTGCGTCTGGATATCCATCTCTCCCTGGGCCGCTACATCTGTGGCGAAGACTCCGCCATTCTCAACGCCATCGAGGGTAAACGGCCCAATCCGCGCAAAAAGCCGCCGCATATCAGTCAACAGGGTCTCTGGCAGCAGCCGACCACGGTCAACAATGCGGAGAGCATCGCCCATCTGCCCGGTATCCTCGCTCAGGGCGCTGACTGGTTTCGCGGTCTCGGGGTCCATGGGGGCGCCGGCAGCAAGCTCTACAGCGTCTGTGGCCCGGCGCAGCGGCCCGGGGTCTTCGAATTACCCATGGGGACGACGGCGCGGGAGATTCTCTACGAACATGCCGGCGGGATGCGCGCCGGGCGGAACCTGCGCGCGATTCTCCCCGGAGGTTCTTCAACGCCTTTCCTCCTGCCGGAACACCTCGATACCCCCATGCATTTCGATGCGGTCGCCAAGGTGGGCTCCCGCCTTGGTACCGGCGGCTTCATCTTGATGGACGATCGGCAGTGTCCGGTCGACTTTCTCATCGCCACCACCAGGTTTTTTGCCCGTGAATCCTGTGGATTTTGTACCCCTTGCCGCGAGGGCTTGCCCTATGTGCGTTGGCTGCTGGAGCGTATCGAGGCTGGCGAGGGCGACACCGAAGAGATCGCCGCGCT
>JAKCBU010000063.1 GCA_021839095.1 Pseudomonadota bacterium
ACGCAATATCGAAAAGCAAGCTGGCTGGAGGTCATCATGAAATTCGCCGTCGTGCTCCATACCGATGACGGGGTGCGCTATGGCGTCACCGTGCCCGGATTGCCGGGCTGCTTTTCCGCGGGTGATTCGCTGGACGAAGCGCTGGACAGCGTCCGCGAAGCCATTGATCTGCACCTGGAAGGAATGGCTGAAGAGGGCGAGCCTCTCCCGGAGCCGCGTTCGCTGGCAGAGCATCAAGCCGACCCGGACTACGCGGGCGGCGTCTGGGCAGTGGTGGACGTGGATGCGTCCCGCGTGGAAGGCAAAACGGAGAAGGTCAACATCACCCTGCCGCGCAACCTGATTCGCCGCATCGACGAGGCGGCCAGAACCCGTGGGTCCAGCCGGTCCGGCTTTTTGGCCGAAGCCGCGCGGCAGGCGCTTCGGAAGGTTTAATCTTTGGGCTGAGAGGTATTTTATCGCCTCGCCGAATTTCCGATTTAACGGCGTCTGGTCTCCATAAATAAGGGGCTGTTCATGATCAGAATCCCCGATGTGATGAAATTATCGCTACGACAGCGATTTTTTCGCTTCGTGGCCAAGGCGCAGGCGGTTTTGCATCTGAATGTGTGGTTTCCGCAGATACCGATGGCTATTGCTGTAGGGCTGCTGGGCGTGCTGGCCATACTGGATGCGTTGCCCCATCTCACACAACTCTTCCCTGAATTGGCCGCTCTTGCGCCTTCCACCAGTCTGACCCAGACGCCGCTGTTGTCCGCTTTGGGTACAATACCGGAAGCGGCGGCCGGGGTTGTGCTGCTGCTGATGTCTTTCGGATTGCTGTTTCGCTCCCGCTTTTCCTGGGCCATTACGTTGGTGCTGGCGGCAGCGATGCTGGCCATCTTGCTGCATCACTATGGTTTTGTGTGGAGTGGCGTCGTCATTTTTAATGCCGTGATCCTGGTGGCATTGCTGCTGTTTCGGCGCCATTTTGCGCGTTCGAGTGTGGCCGCAGGCACCCTGTTTGCGGCGATTTCTATTTTACTCCTGATGAGCTATGCGGTACTGGGCAGCTACGTGTTGGGCGCAGGATTTTCGCCGCCTATCAAAAATCTGGCAAACGCCTTGTATTTCGCCGTGGTTACCATGTCCACCGTGGGTTATGGGGATATTGTGCCGAAAAGCGAAGATGCCCGACTTTTTGTTATCTCCATCATCATCCTGGGTATCACCGTCTTCGCAACTTCTATTTCTGCGGTCGTTGTACCGTTGGTAAATGGCCGGATGCAGCGCCTGCTGATGGGAGAAAAAAGGCGTGGTCACCGTAATCATTATCTGATTATTGGTAATAATGCGTTGGCACAGAACACCTATCGCGCGTTGCGTGCCCGCCATTTGCCGGCGCTGGTGCTGGTTCCCGTGATGCCAATGCATCGGTGGATGGCTGATGAAGATCTCATGATCGGTGATGCTACAGACTTGGATGTTTTGCGTAAGGCGGGGGCTGAGTATGCGCTGGGTATTCTCGCATTGCGGGTCATAGACAGCGAAAACGCCTTTATCATTCTTGCGGCCAAAGAGTTGGCCGTTCCCGGAAAAACCGTGGCGGCGGTTCAGAATAGTAAAAATCTGGAACGTCTGCGACAGATTGGTATCGACCTTATTATCTCCCCGGAGGTCTTGGGAGGCGAATTGCTGGCGCTGACGCTCAGTGGTGAAGAACTGGCAGGAGATACCATTGTCAGTAAACTATTTACCGCTAAGGCGGAATAGGTGCCATACTTGATTCAATCTGGGCGATCACCTGAGACGGGAGGCCAAACAAGAGATTGCACCCGGCGAAGGGTCGCACTCGGCAGGAGCGGGAGCTTTCTTTCCCATCCCCACGTCACACCGGCGTCGCTGGTCCCCGGTATGGCAATAATTCATCAAAACGCTCGATGCGCGGCCAGCGGGTCTCGTGGGATAGCGTGATTTCCATGACCCGCCGGTTGGTAGAGGCTCTTTCCAGCAGCCAGCCGCAACCTCTGGCATCCGGGCGAGCGGAATCGCCAATGCCTGTGCCTTGAGGGAAAATCACCACGTCGCGGCCTTGATTCAGCAGACGCAACAGGTCCCGCATGGCGAACGGGCGGTTGGCGTCCAGCGGCAGCATCGTGTGCCCACCCGTCAGCTAGCCATAGGCATTCAGCAGTCGGGACCAGACGGCGTGCCGGGCATAATCCGGATCCACGGCGAAGATGGCCTCAACAATCCCCGCTTTCGGCAAAAACCGCGCGACGGCGGGACCATCCAGCAATGAAACATGCGGGCGAACGAGAATGAGCATGTCAGGCTCCTTTTTGGGATGGTGGGCACCCCGCCGATCCGGCAGGCAGCACGGAACACAGCGGATATTGGGCGGTAGTTCCGGCGCAACCGGACAAGAGGGAAACCAGGAGAAAGAGGAGGAAGAACCTTCTCATGACGCACCGGCCATTTCACTGGAAAATGCCTCGAACAGACCGCATTGCTGATTTCTTTTTGCGGCAGCGGCGACATCCGGGGACAGCCAGAGGCATTCGATCCGTTTTCGTCTTTCCTTGCCGGCGAAGCCCATGGAGTCAAAACCCCTCACCCGCGCGGCGGCGGAGAGATCCATGGCGAACTCCCGGCGCTCCCATCCGGCCTCTTCCAGAGGCGCATAGAGGGGCGAGCGGTACCCCGAGAGGATGGCGCCGCCCTGGAGATGGAGCAGAGCGTCCACCAGGATTTGTTGCCCATCGTCGTCGATCTCGCAGTGATAAGCGGCGCGACCGGATTTGTTCGTCCGCGTGGAGTCGGCGTAGGGCGGATCAATATAGAAAAGCGTGTCCGGCGCGTCCCATCGCCGGATTACTTCAACGCCGTCGCTATGCTCAATTTGCACCTCCAACAGCCGCTCGGCGATGGCGGGAAGCTTCTCAACGTGAGTGCGGAAAGCCTGGGCCTGGTCGGAGACGCGGGAATAGCCCCAGTTGGTCGCTTTTCTCCCTCCAAGCGATCCGCCGCCGGATATTCCTTGGCACTGGGCGACGAAAAACCCCCAGGCTTTCATGACTGGATCCGGGTCGCCCAGGCACTCCAGAGCGCGGGCGTATTCTTGGCGGGCATACGGCGTATACCTCAGCCGGTCCAGTAGTGCCGCCCGATGGATTGGGTCCTGCAAGACCCGAAAGAAATTCACCAGCAGGCCAGAAGCATCGTTATAAACTTCAACTCCGGATGGTTTCTTGGCCAAAAGTATATTGGCGGCCCCCCCGTAAGGTTCGACATAAGTGGCGTGTGGCGGCAAGAGGGGGATGATGGTGCTCACCATCCGCGATTTTCCACCTAACCACACGAATGGCGACACATTGCGAAAGCTTGAGAGAGGACGCTGCTCATTCATGGCTCAACCCCCAATCCCGAGACCAGCCTCGTGGGCGTGGTCCTGGTTCCGGACGAACGGCTTGGGCTTGAGCATGTCGTTCCAGTCTTTCAGCCCTTGGGTAGGGGATTCCACGCGAGTAGTAAAGTGCGGCATGCTGAATTTCAGGTTCTCCGCAGCCAGATAACGCTCCATGTGAACAGCGAATCCGCGTCCGGCATCGTCATTGTCGAAAGCCAGCACCACTTCCTGCGGTTCATTCTTGCGGATCAGCGCGGACAAGGACTTTTCGGCGGCGGCGGAAGGGGTGCCGCCGATGGAGACATAAACATCTCCGGGATGGCGACCATCCATCTGCGCCTTCGAGAGCGCATCGATGGACGACTCACAAAGAATCATTTTCTGGCAAAAGCCCACATCGTCCGGGCCGCGTTCATCGGGGTTATCAAAGTCCCTGTGCTTGAAAACGGCGATGCCGCGATGGCCGTGGAAGCCGTTGAACGTCTTGTCCTTCCCCGGACCTTTTTTCTCCCATCCCGCGATGACCGGCTGGTTGTCCTTGTCGATGGCGATGTGGGCGAAAGCGACATTGTGCAATTCGCCGCCCTGCCGGGTGCAACCCTTTTCGGTCTGATAAATATCGGTGCGGATGCTCTTGCCGTAAGCCGCTAGCGTCTCGGCCTCCAGACCGCGAATCGCCGTCAGGTAATGGGCGGATTTGGGAGAAAGGGCCGGCAACGCCTTCCATTCCGTCTTGCGGTCCTCGATTTGCGGAAGCTTCACCACGTCGGCGCTGCGCTGTTGCGCCTGTATTTTCCACTCAGGTCTTTTATCGCCGGAAAAATCGCGGAGATACTTGCGGGCCTCGCCCAGGGAGCCGTTATTCAGCACATGGGCCTGCGTAAACTGAATGACGCCGCCCTTATCCTGGTCCTTGTTCTGCTGGTGAAAGTAGAAGTTTTTCTCAGGACTGACGACGATGGAGTCTCCCGCCGGGCTGCGGTACTTCTCCCAGGTGCGCGTCGATTCCTTGGCGTCCAGCGTCCAGCCGTGGGCCTCCACGAAACGGTTCAGAGGAATCTCGGTGTTGAACCGCTGCAGCTCATCGCGCCCGGCATCCTGGTAGCGGTGATCCAGGTCATTCAATAGCGCGGTGGCGGCTGCGGATTTCTCTGGCTGCACATAGGCGGAGAGCGCATTGGCGGCCTCACGGAAGCCATCCACTCCGTGCGCCTGCAGGAAGTGGATGACATTGCCCTTGTTTGTTGAGTGGTTTTGATCGCGGTAGAGCCACTTGCCATCCGGCAACCGGGAAATGCTAAGTCGCTCGGAATGATCGGGGCTTTCCGCCTGGAACCGTCCAGGGCCAGTCTGCTGGATGCCGTAGCCATGGTCGGCCAGAACGGCGGGCAGGGGGATGCGGGTAAGGGTATCGGTATCGATGGCTGAATTTGAATGGAACGACATGGCAGGTCTCCGATGAGTGGTCCTGTCTCTTATTCGGACATCAGGTGACCTGTTGCGGGTTGGAATGGCGGTTTGTGGTGAGGGGAAAAAGAAAAGGCCGCTTGCGGCGGCGAGTCGGTCAAGCCCTGGATGGGAAAACGATGAAAAAAGCATCCATGCCTGACTGCGGGTGTTACAAAGCCACTTGCCCGCTTGGCGAAGTCTTTATCGTTCCTTGCCGGGTCTCTCTTTCTGTTGCGGGGCGGGGCGGTTCGCCTTTTCCGGTATCCCCGTCTCATTCCCGCGCGGCGAGCGTTTCGGCTGCATCTCCTCCCGTTCCTGTTGCCAGACCTTTTGCAGGTCGGCATCCCGGACCTCGATGCCCAGACAAGCGGCGGCGCGGGCGGCCTGCTCCCGGAATGCCGCGCTGCCGGTAATGTCCACCGCGCCGTACTTCTGCGCGGCAATCCGCAAGGCGGCCTCTACGGTGGATTCGGCCCGGTCATGGACATCGATGCGCGGGCCGGTGTCGGTGAACAGATCACGGCCCCGCGCGTCGCGGTAATGGATCAACTGACGGCGATGGTCTATTTCATGGCGGAGTTTGGACAAGACCGGCTTGAGCGCATCCAGTTCCTCGCCCTCGATGCCGTTCTTCTTCTGGTTGTCATTCCGCCGCTCCCGATACCGGATACCCCGCAGGGCGGCCTTGGCAGCTTCATCTTCTATTGGTGGAGCGGCCTGCTGCTCCAGCCAGTCCCGCCAGACCATGGTACGTGGCAAGGCATGGCGCTCTTTGAGGTGCCGCTTCTGCAAGGCTTCCTTCTCACTGGCCGCCGTAAACGCCCACAGAGACGTAGCCGTCTGCCGGCTGCAAGTGCCGGTGGCAATCTTGTGCGTGATGAACAGGGACTTGCGGCCTTTGTGGTCCTGTCGTTGGGCCTCGCGTTCCGCTTTCTGCCGCGCCAGCAGCGCCTTGCGGGCATCCCGCCGGGTGTCCTTGATACGCTGTTGATCAGCCTGGTACCGGATATGCAGATCCTCGCGGGCCTTTTGCCGCTCGGCGCGGCGCCTGGCGCGTTGGCCGTTATCGTCCCCGCCGGGGGCATCCCTGCCGGGTGCATCCCCATCGTGCGGGGCGGGTCCGTCCTGCTGGTGGCCGGATTGCGCTTCATGTAGGAAATCGGCGTAGGTGGTGGTGGCTGGTTTTTGGGAAAAGGAAGGGGAGGGCGGTGTGAACGTCCCCAGCCGTTGCTCCAGCCGCATCTTCGTAAAGTTCCGGTCCAGCTTGGAGATTGGGCAGGCCAGCACGCGGCCTTGCAGGCGGCAGCCTTTCTCCAGTTCGGTGGTGACCACCATGCCGGTGCCTTTGGTCTGGATAACCATGCCATACGGCGCCAGGGCGTCATGCAGGTCCTGCCATGTGGCGTCGGGATTCGCCAGGGCATCACGCAACGCCACCGCCGGATCCCTCTGCGCCCATTCCTGGAAACTTGGCGCGCCCTGGCTCCGTTCGGCGGCCTTGGCGGCCTGCGTGGTGCGTGGACCTATTTCATCGCCATGCTTGAGCAAACCTTTCTCGGCGCGCTCTTTGCGGGACATGCGGACGATCTGTGGTCCATTGTCGGTATCCAGCGTCACATAGGGACCGTTGTCCCGCCGGAAACCATGAATCAGCTCCAGTTCCCGCATCGCCTTGTCGATGACGTGGTAATCCCGGCGCGGCGGTCCCATGACAAGTCCTTTCTCGGGGTGGACCCGGTTGACGGCGATATGCACATGGTCATTGAGATCGG
>JAKCBU010000064.1 GCA_021839095.1 Pseudomonadota bacterium
CGATGCGGATTGCCAAAGCTTCCGGAAAACGGTTGTTCCACTGTTTCAGCAGGGTTTTCTCATGGCGCCGCAGCCAGGAAATCCATACCGAACTCTGACAGAGCACCTTCAGTGTGCCTTTGGACCAGTCGACCAGCCAGGTGCGATCCTGGGCTTCCAGCGGCAGCAGCGCGTTCCAAGCCGGTTGACGCTCGCGCAGCATCCGCGCGTGCCGGTAGATTTGCCCGATTTGCCCGGAGGGAACCTGGCGCACAGTGCGCCAGGCCGTGTGGTGTCGCTTATCATCCATAGGCTTTCATGCTACCCTGCTCAATATTTTTCACCTAGGCTCGTGTGCTCATGTTTGGAACCATCATCCGCCATGTCGTCGGCAGTCGCAACGACCGCCTGATCAAGAAAGCCCGCGCCGTCGTGGCACAAGTCAACGCCCTGGAGGATCGCTACAAGGCCATGGACGATGCCACTCTCGCGGGGCAGACGGCCCTTTTCAAGGAGCGGGTGGCACGGGGGGAATCCCTCGACGCCGTGCTTCCCGAAGCCTTCGCCGTGGTACGCGAAGCGGCCGGACGGGTGATGGGTATGCGTCATTACGACGTGCAGCTGATCGGCGGTTATATGCTGCACGCGGGCAAGATTGCGGAAATGCGCACTGGTGAAGGCAAAACCCTGGTCGCGACTTTGCCCGCCTATCTGAATGCGCTGTTGGGTAAAGGGGTGCATGTGGTGACGGTCAATGATTACCTGGCGAGTCGCGATGCCCAATGGGTGGGTGTGATACATAGCTTTCTGGGCCTGAGCGTGGGCACCATTATTTCTGATCTGTCCAGCGAAGATCGTCGAGCCGCTTACGCTGCCGACATTACTTACGGCACCAATAACGAGTTCGGTTTTGACTATCTACGCGACAACATGGCGTTCTCGCCCGCTGATCGGGTACAGCGCAGCCTGCACTATGCCATCATTGACGAGGTGGATTCCATCCTCATCGATGAGGCGCGCACGCCGCTGATCATCAGTGGGCCTACGGAGGAAAATACCGATCTCTACTACCGGGTAGACCAACTCGTCGGGTCTTTCGTGCCCGATGCGGATTACACCGTGGATGAAAAGGGCAAGCAGGTGATGCTTTCGGAAGAGGGCATCGAAAAGGCGGAGCGTTTGATGCGGGAAAGCGGCCTGCTCAAAGAGGGCAATCTCTACGACATCGGCAACGTGACGCTCGTCCACCACCTCAACCAGGCTTTGCGCGCTCACCTGATCTACCGGCGGGAGACGGACTATATCGTCCGTGATGGCGAAGTCTGCATCATCGATGAATTTACCGGGCGCATGATGTCCGGGCGGCGCTGGTCCGACGGTCTGCATCAGGCGGTGGAGGCCAAGGAGGGGGTCGAGGTGCAAAACGAGAACCAGACGCTCGCCTCCATCACCTTCCAGAATTACTTCCGCATGTACGACAAGCTCTCCGGCATGACGGGCACGGCCGACACCGAAGCCTTTGAACTGAACCAGATTTATGGACTGGAAGTGGTGGTGATCCCTACCCATCGCCCGGTACAGCGCAAGGATTTTGCCGACCTCATCTATCGCACGGGGCAAGAGAAGTGGGCGGCCATCGTCGCCGATATTCGGGATTGCCAGGAGCGGGGGCAGCCGGTGCTGGTAGGTACGACCTCCATAGAACACAACGAATTTCTGTCGCATCAGCTTACCCAGGCGCGAATTGCGCACGAACTGCTCAATGCCAAACAGCATCAGCGCGAGGCCGAGATCATCGCCCAGGCGGGTAAACCGGGGATGGTCACCATCGCCACCAATATGGCCGGACGCGGCACCGATATCGTGCTGGGCGGTAATGTCGGACATCAGGTAGACATGGTGCTCGCCGATCCGGATTTGGAAGAAGAAGAAAAAACCCGGCGGATAGCATCCCTCAAGAGTGGTTGGCAGGGCCTGCATGATGCGGCGGTGGCGGCGGGTGGCCTGCACATCATCGGCACGGAGCGGCATGAATCGCGGCGAATCGATAACCAGTTGCGGGGGCGTGCCGGTCGTCAGGGCGATCCTGGCACGACCCGTTTCTACCTTTCTTTGGAGGATCCGCTGATGCGCATCTTCGGCAGTGACCGCCTGGGTGGTCTGATGCAGAAGCTGGGGATGAAGCCGGGCGAGGCCATTGAGCACAGCTGGGTGACCAAGTCCATCGAGAATGCCCAGCGCAAGGTGGAAAGCCGCAACTTCGATATCCGCAAACAATTGCTGGAATATGATGATGTGGCCAACGAGCAGCGCAAGATCATCTACCAGCAGCGCAATGCCTTCATGGATGCCGATGATGTCAGCAGCGAGATCGCGGTCCTGCGTGAAGATGTCCTTGACGCCGTGCTCGCGGGCTATGCGCCTGAAGGCGTCATGGAGGAACAGTGGGATCTGCCTGGTCTGGAAACGGCGCTGGAGCGGGTGTTTGGTCTGCGGATACCTGTAGGGCAGTGGCTGGAGGAGGACAAGCGTTTGGCCTATGCGGCCCTGCGTGAACGGATCATGACCCTGGTGCTGGATAGTTACGCGGCCAAGGAAGCGATCATGGGCAGCGAAATGATTCGCCACTTCGAGAAATCCATTATGCTGCAGGTGCTGGACAGCCAGTGGAAGGATCATCTGGCGAGCATGGATCATTTGCGTGAAGGCATCCATCTGCGCGGTTATGCCCAGAAGAACCCCAAACAGGAATACAAGCGGGAGTCACTGGCCATGTTTAATGCGATGCTGGAACGGGTACGGGAAGAAGTGGTCAGCGCCCTCTCCCGGATGCACGTGAGTCCGGCCCCGGAGGAGTCCGTGGACTGGGAGGCGATCGCTCGCGCTGCGCAACCCCGGCATCTACAGTTCTCCCACCCCGATTTTGCGGGGGCGGCAGGACCGATGGTGGAAGATGCCGGCCTCGCGGCGGCCGGTTTGGGGGTCGCCGGTGAACAGGGATTGACGCACAACGGCCCCATGGTCATGGATGACAAGGTAGGACGTAATCAGCCTTGTCCCTGTGGTTCCGGTAAAAAATACAAGCATTGTCACGGGCGGTTGCAATAAGGGAAGCGTAAGCTATGGCCGTCGGTCTCCAGGCACCTCGACATATTCTGCCCGTCGCGGGAGTGCGTCTCGGCGTTGCCGAAGCGGGCATCCGTTACGCGAATCGCCGCGATCTCACCCTGATCCACCTGGCGGCGGAAACCCAGGTGACGGGCGTGTTCACCCGCAATCGTTTCTGTGCCGCGCCCGTGCTGGTGGCGCGGCGTCATTTGGCGATGACGAGGGGGGTGCGCGCACTGATCATCAATACCGGCAATGCCAACGCGGGGACGGGTAGGGCAGGGCTGCAGGCGGCCGAGGCCAGTTGTCGGGTGGTGGCGCAGCACCTGGGTTGTTTGCCGGAGGCCGTGCTGCCTTTCTCCACGGGCGTGATCGGCGAATCCACGGCGCTGGCCGAAAAGATCGCGGCCGTGTTGCCAGGCTGTGTCGAGCAACTCGCGGAAACCCGCTGGGAGGCGGCGGCGGCGGCGATCATGACCACAGACACCATCGCCAAGGCCTGTTCCCGCCAAGTGGACATTGATGGAGTCACGATCACGGTCACCGGTATGGCCAAGGGATCGGGGATGATCCGTCCGGACATGGCGACATTGCTGGCCTACATCGCCACTGACGCACCGTTGCAGGGTGTGGCACTGCAGCGGTGCCTGCAAGAGGCCGTGGCGCAGTCCTTCAACCGCATCACGGTGGATGGGGATACTTCGACGAATGACGCGTGCATCCTGATGGCGACGGGGCATGCGGTGTTGCCGCCCATTGCTACCGTGACGGACCCCCGCTATGCGGGATTGCGCGACGCCGTCACCGCCGTGGCGCAGTGGCTGGCGCAAGCTATCGTCCGTGACGGTGAAGGGGCCACCAAATTCATCCCCATACAGATTCGCGGCGGGCGTGACGAAGGCGAGTGTCTGCAAGTGGCCTACCGAATGGCCCACAGCCCTTTGATCAAGACCGCCTTCTTTGCTTCTGATCCGAATTGGGGCCGTTTACTGGCCGCCATCGGGTCAGCGGGCGTGGACGATCTGGCAGTGGACGGCGTGCAGGTCTGGCTGGGCGAGACCCGTATCGTCCGTGACGGTGCCCGCGACCCCGAATATACAGAGGCGGCTGGACGGGCCGTGATGGCGCAGGCAGAGATCCCGGTACGGGTGGACCTGGGCCGGGGTAGCGCCGAGGCGCAAATCTGGACCTGCGACCTGTCCTACGATTACGTGCGTATCAACGCGGATTATCGCAGCTGATGCCGATCGTTCCTGTTGCCTCGGGAATCATTGAGGACACCTCCGGGCGGGTGTTGATTTCACTGCGTCCCGAGGGCAAGCCCTGGCCGGGGTTCTGGGAGTTTCCCGGCGGTAAGGTCGATCCGGGCGAAACCCCGGAAGCCGCCTTGATCCGGGAGCTTTGGGAAGAACTGGGGATCACGGTAACGGCGCCGGCGCCGTTCCGGGTGTTGGACTACACCTACCCGGAACGTACCGTGCGGCTGCATTTTTACCGGGTGCGGCATTGGACCGGCAGCGCCCACGGACGGGAAGGTCAGGAGGTGCGCTGGCTTTATCCCTGGGAGATCCCCGCGCTGGAGTGCCTCCCCGCGAATCTCCACATGACCGCGGCCATATTGGCGGAGGCGCTGCCGCAGCCGCCCTTGTGCTTGATTGCGGACCCGGGCAGGCTGCCCTTGCCCGATTTCCGGAAGGCGCTGGAAGGCGCGGTCGGTGCCGGATTGCGCTGGCTGGTGCTGCGTTGCAAGACGCAGCCGGATGCACCCGCTGCCGCCATGTTGCCGGCGCTATGCGCGGAGGCACGGACACAGGGCGTCCAGGTCTATCTCAATCATCCGGATCCTCTACCCGACTGGCCACGATCCGGCCGTCATCTGACGCAAGCCCAGTTGGACGCGGGCGTGCGACCCGGCGAGGCCTTCGGGGTATCCTGCCATGATGCTGAAGGCTTGCGGCGGGCCGCTCGTGCCGGCGCACGTTACGCCTTTCTCTCGCCGCTGTTCCCCACGCGGAGTCATCCGGGAACCGAGGCGCTGGGCACGCAGGCTTTTGCGGCGATGGCCGCCGAAACCTCTTTGCCCCTCATCGCGCTCGGCGGGGTGACAACGAGGCGGCTACCCGAGGCACTGGCAGCCGGCGCGCGCGGCGTGGCGGTGCTCTCGGGTATCCTCGAAGCGGAAGAGCCCGCCGCGGCCACCCATGCTTTTCTCCAGCACTGGAACGGATAAATGGCGCGTATTTCCGTCGTGATTCCGCTGTATAACGAAATTGACAATGTTGCGCCGCTTTGCACTGCCCTGAGCGATGCCCTGGGGGAGAGCGATACGGAGATCATCATCGTCGATGATGGCAGTCGCGACGGAAGTGCCGCCGCATTGGACCGGGAGGCGGCGGCGCGGGGCGAGCGTTTCAAAATCATTCACTTGCAACGCAATTTCGGGCAGACGGCCGCCATGCAGGCGGGGATCGACGCCGCTCTGGGGGAAGTGATCGTCACGCTCGACGCCGATCTGCAAAATGATCCCGAAGATGTCCTGCCGCTGGCGCAGCGCTTGCTGGCGGAGAATCTGGATGTCGTGGCGGGCTGGCGGAAGAATCGTCAGGATGGCATGCTCCTGCGCAAGATACCGTCGCGCATCGCCAATCGTTTGATCCGTCGCCTGACCGGCGTCTATCTGCATGATTATGGCTGTACCCTCAGGGCCTATCGGGCTTCCGTGATCAAAGGCGTGCGCCTCTATGGCGAGATGCACCGCTTCATACCGGCCTGGCTGTCTACACTCACTTACACGGACCGTATCGTCGAGGTGCCGGTGCGGCACCATCCGCGTCGGACGGGACAAAGCAAGTACGGTATCACCCGCACCTTCCGGGTGCTGGTGGACTTGCTGCTGGTGAAGTTTTTTCTCGGTTACAGTCAACGGCCCATGCACTTCTTCGGGGTGATCGGATTGGCGTTGCTCAGCATCGGTTCGGCCATGCTACTGTATCTGTTCGTCGATAAATTTGGTTATGGTGCCGAAATCTCGGGCCGCCCCATGCTGATCGCGGGCGTGCTGTTTTTCCTCGCCGGACTACAGTTCCTCAACACCGGCATTGTCGGCGAAATGCTGGCGCGCATCTATCATGAGTCTCAGGATAAGAAGACCTACGTGGTGCGTCACACGATACATCTCGATCCGCCCGCGTGAAACCGATCCCTATTCTGATGTATCACAATATCGCGGTGGCCCCGAAAGGGGTGCAACTGCGCGGACTGTATGTCTCGCCCCGGCGTTTTGCACGGCAGATGGCGCTGCTGCGATGGTTGGGTTACCGCGGTTTGTCCATGTCCGCCGCGATGCCCTATCTGCGCGGGGAGCGGGAGGGTAAGGTGGTGGTGATCACGCTGGATGATGGTTACCGGGACAACCTCCAATTCGCCTTGCCGGTACTGCGGCACCATGGCTTTACGGCCACCTGTTACGTGGTGAGTGGCGCCATCGGCGCCGACAATCACTGG
>JAKCBU010000065.1 GCA_021839095.1 Pseudomonadota bacterium
CTCCATACACTCTGGTCATGATAGATTCCCCGGCCTTGAAGACTTTTTCACGCTGGCTTTTCGCTGTGGCTCTGGCCACCGGTTTAAGCGCTTGCGCGAGTATGCCACATCCGGCTCCGGCACTCCCGACCCCGCCACCCCCCAGTACCGGGACAGCGACAACCACGGTCGAAACACCCGCAGCGCAGCGCGCCAAACAGTTCCTGGCCACCGGACACGACCTGGAGGCGGCCAAGGAGTACATCCACACCGCGGCCGAGGCTCGGGGGCAACTGCAGTTACATTACCTGATGGAAGCCGCACGGGCGTCCCTGAAGGGGCGAAAGCCACGGGTTGCCGTGTTGCTGGCCGACGAGGTATTGCGCCTGCAGCATGACAACCCCGGCCTGCGCGGCGCGGCCCTCTGGGTACGCGCACAGGGGCTCATGGACCAGGGACAGACGCCGAACGCCAAAGGCAATCTCGAAGAATTGCTGACCATCGCCAGCACGCCCCAGGACGTGCGTGCCGAGGCCATGGGCACGTTGGCCACCCTCTATACGCAAGAAGGTCACGACCTGACCGCCCTCAATTTTCTGATCGAGCGGGACAGCCTCCTGACAGGCGATGCGGTGACCAGAAATCACCGCCGCATCCATGCGCTCCTGGGGGCGCAGTCAGCCGCCAGAATCCAGAATTGGCAAGGGCGCAGTGGCAATCCTCTGGTACAGGAATGGCTCGCCTTTGCCCTCATCAGCCGCCAGAATCCTGACCCACGGCAGCGGCAAACCGCCATTAGCGCCTGGTTGGCAGCGCACCCCGGCCATCCGCTCATCGACTTCTCTGCCACGGCGACGCGGGCCAATGACACCGCGCCACTGGCCACCCGCAATGACATCTGCGCCTTGTTGCCATCTTCCGGTCCCTACGCGCCCCTTTCGGCGGGTATCGCTGCCGGGCTGGAGACAGCGGCACAGTTGCAATCCGGACCCGCGGTGCGCATTCTGCAAAGCACCGGGAATCCCAGCTATACCGCCGTGCTTTTCGAGCGCGGGGTGAAAGAAGGCTGTAAAGCGTTTGTCGGGCCATGGCTGCCTCAGGACATCAACGCGGTGGCCGCCGTCCGGCGCCCGGCAGATCCGCCGGTTATCGCCCTTGGCGCGGCGCCTGGCGTACGGCAAACCGGTTTCTATACCCTGAGCCTGAGCCGCGACGTCGCCGCCCGACAGATCGCCACTCAGAGTTATGCGGCCGGCTACCGGCATGTGTACGTGCTTTATCCTCAGGATTCCAGCGGTGCGGCCATTCAGGCGGACTTTCTCGCGGTCTGGAAAAAACTCGGTGGCGCGGTGCGCGGAGTCACCACTTATCTGCCGGGGCACACGCTCACTCGCGCGGCGCGGCAACTGCTCAGCACGCCTCCCGGGCGACGCAGCTTCATTTTTCTGATCGCCGGTGTCAAAAACGCCAGCGCTGCCGTATCCTCTATCCGGCTGATTAACAGCAATGTGCCCATTTTCAGCCCCGCACTGCTGCAAGGCGCCGCTTTGCCGGATGATGCGCAGAGCCTGTCCGGCATCGAGTCCGTCGACATGCCGTGGGTCATCAACGCCACACGAAGCTGGCCGCAGGCGGCGCCTCTGCTGCATACCGCCCTGCCCAACGCCAGCGACGCCCAGTGGCGCATGGCCGCCTTCGGACTCGATGCCTACCGGGTTGCCGAGCGCATCCTGCGCAAAGACCCGGCCGGCAGCCTGAAGGGGACCACCGGCATCCTCCACTTTACCGCGCATGGGCAAATCGGGCGTGACATGGCGTGGATGGAGGTGGAAAATGGCCAGATCGTGCCTTTACCGGGAGTGCCCAAGCCGGGCGTCTGAATCATGCCTTCACCACGTCAACAAGTCGGACAGCAGGGTGAAGACAGCGCGGTGGCGCTGCTCGCCGTCCACGGATTGCCCACCCTGGCGCGCAACTATCGCTGCCGGATGGGGGAAATAGATATCATCCTCCTCGATGGCGAGACGCTGGTCTTTGTGGAAGTACGTCAGCGCACCCACGATCGCCAGGGCGGTGCGGCGGCCAGCGTCACCGTGCGCAAGCAACGGCGCTTGATCCGCGCCGCTGAATATTTTCTTTTGCGTAACCCGCAACATGGGTTACGGCCCTGCCGCTTCGATGTCATAGCCCTCGACGGCCATACCTCCGCAGACTGGATTCGTGATGCCTTTAGAGTGCCCAGCCCATGACCACCAATGACTGGATGACCGCCGCCTTCAGCGCCCGCTTCGCCTGCCAGGAAAAATCCGCCGCGACACTGGCGGCTCCTTTCTCGGAGGCCGTCCAGCGCCTGGTTGCGACGCTGCAGGCGGGCGGACAGGTACTCAGTTGCGGAAACGGCGGCTCCTCCGGGGACGCCCAGCATCTGGCTTCGGAATTGATCAACCGCTTTGAAACCCGGCGCCGCGCCCTGCCCGCCATCGCCCTCGGTACCGATGGCAGCGTCCTCACGGCCATCGCCAATGATGACTGCTATGAACGGGTCTTCGCCCGTCAGATCGAGGCTCTGGGTCATCCCGGCGACTGTCTGGTCGCCTTCAGCACCTCCGGCAACTCCGCTAACGTGCTGGCCGCCGTGCGCACCGCCCAGCGGCAGGGCATGTGGGTGCTGGCGCTTACGGGCAGGGAGGGGGGCCAACTCGCCGCGTTGCTGCGCCCTGTGGACCTCGAACTGCGGGTACCGGAACAGAACACCGCCCGTATTCAGGAGATTCACCTCGTCCTCATCCATGCCCTCTGCAGTGGTGTCGATGCCTGCTTCACAGAGGAGACAGCGCCGCCCACACCTCGCGCTGGCCGGGTGCAAAAAGACTGGGGCAAGCTGCGCGCATGCTCCGCCTTCCGGCGGCCACTGGTCTTCACCAACGGCGTCTTCGACATATTGCACCGGGGTCACGTCCAGTATCTCGCCGAAGCCCGCGCCGAGGGAGCCTGCCTGGTGGTCGGCGTCAACAGCGATGCCTCGGTGCGCCGTCTCGGCAAGGGGGCGGATCGCCCGGTCAATGGCGAGGAGGACCGCATGGCCGTTCTCGCCGCGCTGGGGGCGGTGGATTTCGTCACGCTTTTCGACGCGGATACCCCCCTCGAACTCATCCGGCATCTCCGTCCGGATGTGTTGGTCAAAGGAGGCGACTGGCCGGCGGAGCGCATTGTCGGTGCTGATCTCGTGCGGAGTCAGGGCGGGCGGGTGCTCAGCATTCCCTTCCGCCATGCGCGCAGCACCACGGCACTCCTGGACAGGATCCGGCGGAGCGAATCATGAACATCAGCGCCCTCATTGCCGCCTTGCGCGCCGCCCTGGGCAGCGAGCGGGTGCGCGATGACGCCGAAACACTCGCCATCTACAGCCATGACGACACCCCGGGAAGCTGTGCGCCGGTAATGGTGCTCTTCCCGCGCAGCCACGAGGAAGTGCAGGCCATCGTCAGCATTGCTCACCGTCATCATCTACCCCTGGTCCCGCGCGGGGCCGGGTCCGGTAACGTGGGGGGTGCCCAGCCCGTGCCCGGCAGCGCCGTCATCAGCTTCGAGTGCATGCAGCGGATCCTCGACTATAGCGCCGCCGACCGCGTCATTACCGTCGAAGCCGGGTGTGTCACCGGAGCCATCAACGCCCACGTGCAAGCCGACGGGCTGATGTACCCGCCCGACCCCGGCAGCAGCCCGTATTGCCGTATAGGGGGCAATCTGGCGATGAATGCCGGCGGTCCCCATGCCTTAAAATACGGCGTCACCCGCGATTACGTGCTGAGTCTGCGCGCCGTCACCGGCACCGGCGAGACGCTGTATTGCGGTGTGCGTACCAGCAAGGGGGTCGTCGGCTATGATCTCGTCCGCCTACTGGTCGGCAGCGAAGGCACTCTCGCCCTCATCACCGAGGCCACCCTGCGTCTGCTCCCCGCACCTGCCGCCAAAGCCACCCTGCGCGCCGCCTACCGCCATACAGCCAGTGCCTGCGCGGCAGTGCAGCGCATCATGGCACAGCGGCATATCCCCAGCGCCCTGGAACTCATGGACCCCCATGCCCTGGCCGCTGTGCGCGCCATGGGGGCCGCCGGCGATCTGCCCGCGGACAGCAACGCGCTGCTGATGGTCGAAGTGGATGGCGAGGTCTGCACCATCCCCGACCAGGTGCAGGCCATCCGCACCGCACTGGCTGGCGAGGGACATTTGGAAACCCTGGAGGCCACCGACGCCACCGCCACCGCGGCGCTGTGGACCGCACGCAAGGCCTTGTCCCCGGCTACCAAGGCCATGGCGCCCCTCAAGATCAACGAGGATGTGGTCGTTCCGGTCAGCCGCCTCTGCGATCTGTTGGACAGCATCGAAGACATCGCCACGGAGCATTCCCTGCGCATCGTCAGCTTCGGGCACGCCGGAAACGGCAATTTACATGTGAATTTTCTGGTCCATCCTCAGGATGCGGACGAAATGCGCCGTGCCCGCCACGGCCTGCAAAAACTCTTCCAGACGGTGCTGACACTCGGTGGCACCTTGTCCGGCGAACACGGCATTGGCCGCAGCAAGCGCGCCTATGTGCCGTTGGAACTCAGTCCAGAAAGCCTGGCCATCCAGCACGCCATCAAACGGGTTTTCGACCCCGACCACATTCTCAATCCCGGCAAGCTGTTTCCCGAAGACTGAAGCATGCAAAGCATCCTCCACGCCATTCAGCCGGTCCGTCATATTTCCCTGAAGACCTGGCGCGAAGACTTTGAAATGGATCTGGTCGACAACAACCCCGCCCATCGCGTGCTCCGCAGCGGCGACACCTGGGTACTGCTCTTCCGTTCCGGCGTCCTTTGTTTTCTCGGCGCCGGACCCGCATTGCAGGCGCGGGTGATTGCCAAGGTGCAGGCCCAGTTCACCCCCATCACCGATCCCAAGGCCGAAGAACTGGCCATCCGGGTCGGCGAGCGCGATAGCGTGGGACGCGACGGCGTCACCCTCAAAAGCCTCGATGAGGAACACATCCTCCTCGTTGCCCTGCGTCTGGCCCAGAGTCTTGCGCTGGAGCTTCACGAAGAAGCGGTCGAGGCTCTGCTGGAAACCACCCTGAACCTGCTCTCGGAGGTCACCCGCACTGGGCGTTTACCAGGACGGCGCGGTGGACACTTGCGCTTTCTCGCCTCCACTTCGGCGACCCGCACCGAAATCCTCTCCCGCCTCGCCGTACTGGACAATCCCGATATCGTCTGGGAAACCCCCGGCCTGGAACTGCTCTCCCGCGAACTCTCCGCCGATCTGGAACTGACCAGCCGCTTCCGCGCCCTGGACGAGAAGCTCGACGCCATCCACGAGGGTCTGGAGGTCATGATCGTCGCCAGTCGTCACCATCGGGAAACCATCCTTGAATGGATCATCATTATCCTGATCTCGGTCGAGGCGCTGATTATGCTCATCGGCAAATAAGAGGACCGCAACCGTGCCGGCGCAGGGGAATATTTCCGTCATCCACGAGGTGGGCGAGGCAGAGCCGCCCCATAATGCGCGTGAGGCCTTTATTCCGCACAACACCCGCGTCGCCCACAGCTATGATCCCGCCCGTCTACTGCTGATCGGGCCGGCCTGGGTAGGCGATATGGTCATGGCGCAGGTATTGCTGCAGGTATTGCGCCGTCGCTGGCCGCATCTACAAGTGGACGTCCTCGCGCCCCCCGCCAGCATCCCGGTGGCGGAGCGCATGCCGGAGGTGCGGCGGGCGATTTCCCTGGGCATCGGCCACGGGCAACTGGGGCTGCGCCTGCGACGCCAGACCGCCGAGGCATTGCAGGCACAAGACTATGACTGGTCCATCTGCCTGCCCAACAGCTTTAAATCCGCATTGATCCCGTATTGGGCGCAGGTCCCCACCCGCACCGGTTTCAGCGGCGAGGCACGCCGTTTGCTGCTGAATGACCGCCGCCGCCTGGACAAAAAAAAATTGCCACGCACCGTGGATCGTTTCGTCGCGCTCGGCCTGCCGCTGCGTTTTCCCCAGCCCACGCAACTTCCCGCACCCCGTCTGCAGGTGGACCACCATGCTCGTGCCATCGCCTTGCAGCGGCTCGGGATCGACCTGCCGCAACGGCCGCTGGTCGCCCTGGCGCCCGGCGCCGAGTACGGGCCGGCCAAGCGCTGGCCGGTACACCACTGGATCGCCCTGGCCCGGTCTCTTGTGGAGCGCGGTGATGCGGTCTGGCTTTTTGGCAGCCCCAAGGATGCGGAAATCACCCAAGCCATCGCCGCGGCGGTCCCCGAGGTGCTTGATCTGGGCGGTCGAACCAGTCTGCTGGAGGCCATCGATCTACTTTCTCTCGCACCGACCACCGTCAGTAACGATTCCGGTCTGATGCACGTCGCCGGCGCGGTGGGCAGCCGGATCGTTGCTTTATATGGCCCCACCCCTCTCAAAATGACGCCACCCCTTTCGCCCGGCGCGCAGCCTCTGCGCCTGGATCTCCCTTGCAGCCCCTGCGGCAAGCGCGAGTGTCCTCTCAAGCACCATCACTGCATGGAGCATCTCCGTCCGGAACACGTCATACTC
>JAKCBU010000066.1 GCA_021839095.1 Pseudomonadota bacterium
GCCGGACCGAATGTCACCCTGCTCGGCTTCACCGGGACCGAAATCCTGCGCGACCACCTGCAACGGGGACGCGCCTTCGTTTTTGCAGCGGAGGAGGACTTCGGCATTGCCCCGCTCGAAGCACAGGCTTGCGGCACGCCGGTCATCGCCTATGGCAAAGGCGGAGTCCGGGAGACCATCGTGCCATTGGCGGAGACGGAGGACACCGCGCCCTCCCCCGCACCCACCGGCGTATTTTTTAACGAACAGTCAGAAGCCGCCATCATTGCAGCGGTGGAACGCTTCGAGCGGGAAGGCACGATCATCACCCCAAACGCCTGCCGTGAAAATGCGCTCCGGTTTACTCCGGAACGTTTTCGTTCCGAATTCACCGATCTCGTGGAAAGGGAATGGCGCATTTTTCAGGAAAAATCTCGACATCGGGACGCACAGCATATATAAAGGACAAACCTGCATGCCATCGAAAGCAAGTACTCCATGATGAAGCGCTTACTCACCGGTGCCCATGGCTTCGTCGGGCAACATGTTCAGGCCGCCGTATCATGTACGCCTTTGCCCCCCGAAGTGGACCTGCGCGACCGTCAGACGCTCGCCGCCGCCGTCGCGAGGATCCGTCCCGAAGCCGTCATTCACCTGGCCGCCCAGAGCTTTGTACCCGCCTCCTTCGAAAACCCCCGTGAAACCTTCGATATCAATCTCATGGGTACCCTGAATCTGTTGGAAGCGCTGCAAGCGGCGGATTTTCAAGGACGCATGCTGTTCGTTGGCTCCGGCGATATCTACGGACAAGTGCCGGAGGTCGAACTGCCGGTGCGCGAGGAACACCCTCTGCATCCGCGCAACCCCTACGCGGTCAGCAAAATAGCCGCCGAAGCCCTCTGCTACCAATGGAGCCAGACCTCCGGCTTCGAGATCATCATGGTACGGCCCTTCAACCACATCGGCCCTGGTCAGAGCGCCCGTTTTGCCATCGCCGATTTCGCCAAACAGGTCATGGAAATCCGCCTGAATCGCCGTGCACCCGTCCTGCAAGTCGGGGATATCGACGTCACTCGCGACTTCACCGATGTGCGCGACGTGGTCCACGCCTACACCCTCCTGCTGGATCAAGGTCAAAACGGGGGTATCTACAACATCTGCTCCGGACAGGAGTACCGCATTCGCCACCTGCTGGAGCAGTTGATCGCCCTCGCCGGCATCGACGCCAAAATCGAACAAGACCCCGCCCGCCTGCGTCCCGCCGAACAGCGCCGCATGGTCGCTAGCTTCGACCGCTTACAGCGGGATACCGGCTGGCGTCCCACCATTTCTATGGAACAAAGCCTGCAAGACTTACTCAACGACTGGGAGAAGCAACTTCAATGACGAAACATGCCCTTATCACCGGAATCACCGGTCAGGACGGCGCTTATCTGGCGCAATTGCTGCTGAAGAAAAACTACCAGGTCCATGGCCTTATCGCCCGCCGCAGCACCGACCCTCTTGGTCGTCTGCGCGAATTGGGTATCGCCGATCAAGTGCAACTGATAGACGGCGACCTGATCGATCTATCCTCCATGATCCGCGCCATGGAAAAATCCCAGGCGACCGAGGTGTATAACCTCGGCGCCCAGAGCTTCGTCGGCACCTCCTGGGACCAGCCCATCCTCACCGCCGAGGTCACCGGCACCGCCGTGGTCAAAATCCTGGAAGCCATCCGCATCGTGAACTCCGAGGCACGCTTTTATCAGGCGTCCACCAGCGAGATGTTCGGCCAGATTCAAGAAGCCATCCAGTCGGAACGCACGCCCTTCCATCCGCGCAGTCCCTATGGAGTCGCCAAGCTCTATGGCCACTGGATCACCGTCAACTACCGGGAAAGCTTCGGCCTGCACGCTTCCAGCGGCATCCTCTTCAATCACGAATCCCCCCTGCGCGGCACCGAGTTCGTCACCCGCAAGATCACTCTGGCGCTGGCGCGCATCCGTCATGGCCTGCAAGAGGTGTTGGAGCTGGGCAATCTCGACAGCAAGCGTGACTGGGGTTTTGCGGGCGACTACGTGCGCGCCATGTGGCTCATGACTCAGCAGGAACAGCCCGATGATTACGTCGTCGCCACCGGAGAAACCTGGACGGTGCGCGCTTTCGTCGAGAAGGCCGCCGCCCACGCCGGATTCGATCTGGTCTGGGAAGGGCGGGAGGAAAAGACCCAGGGCATCGATCGCCGGAGTGGCAAGGTCATCGTCCGCGTCAACCCCGCCTTTTATCGCCCCGCCGAGGTGGATATCCTCATCGGCGATCCCGGCAAGGCCCACCAGAAGCTGGGCTGGAAACGCGAAGTAAGCTTCGACGCCCTGGTACAGATGATGGCCGAGGCGGATTTGCGGCGGCTGGTTTAACCGCCCCTCAGCACGGAGATGATGCAATGCACTCGTTGATCCCAGTCATTCTTTCCGGCGGCGCCGGGACGCGTCTGTGGCCGCTTTCCCGGCAGAGCCACCCCAAGCCCTTCTTACAACTGCCCGATGGCGAAACCTTGTTGCAGAAGACACTGCAACGCGCGCTGGCCCTGCCGGGTGTCCATCACTTTATCACCGTGACCAATCGGGAATACTACTTCCAGACACGGGATGTCTACCAACCGGTGTTGAACCAAGCAGAACAGCGGGCGGCATTTTTCGTTCTCGAACCGGTAGGCCGCAACACCGCCCCGGCCATCGCCGCTGCCGCATTGCAGGCGGAAGCCCTGATCGGGCCGGAAGCGATCCTGCTGGTGCTGCCCGCCGACCATCTGGTGCAGAACCAGGCCGCGTTCGCTCAAGCGGTGGAGCGGGCACAGCAACTGGCCGAGCAGGGCTATCTGGTGACCTTCGGTATCCATCCCGCCTGGCCGGAAACCGGTTATGGGTATATCGAGGCCGGCGACACCCTTGAGGCAGCCGGCACGCCACTCGGCTTCGCGGTGCGCCGCTTCGTCGAAAAACCCGACAGCGATACCGCGGCCGCTTTTCTCGCCCAGGGCGATTACACCTGGAACAGCGGCATGTTCTGCTTCCGTGCCGATGCTTATCTCACCGCCTTGGAACGCTACGCACCGCAACTCTACCACGACACCCGCAGCGCCTGGGCGGAGGGTCGCTGCGAATCCGATTTTCGAGAACTCGCACCGGGCTTCGCGCAGGTGCCGGACATTTCCGTAGACTACGCGGTCATGGAAAAGGCCGAGCAGGTCGCTGTCGTCCCCGGCGACTTCGGCTGGAGCGACATTGGTTCGTGGACCGCTTTCGGCGCCCTCCTCCCTGACGGGATCAATGGAAACCGCGTCTTGGGAGAGACGGTGCTGGAAGATGCGCAGAACTGTATCGTCCACAGTTCGGATCGCCTGACCGCCTTGCTCGGGGTGGAGGAACTGATCATCGTCGATACGCCGGATGCCCTCCTTATCGCCCGCAAGGACCGCGACCAAGACGTCAAACGCATCGTCACCGAACTGAAGCGACGCGGCCATGAAGCGCACAACCTGCACCGCACCGTCCACCGTCCCTGGGGTACCTACACGGTACTGGAGGAAGGCGCCCGTTTCAAAATCAAGCGCATTTTCGTCAAACCGGGAGCTGCGCTTTCCCTGCAAATGCACCATCACCGCAGCGAACACTGGATCGTCGTATCGGGCACCGCAAAGATCGTCAATGGCGAGGAGGAGCGTCTCATCCGCACCAACGAATCCACCTACATCCCTGCCGGAACCGCGCATCGCCTGATCAACCCGGGCGTGATCGACCTGGTGATGATCGAGGTGCAGAGCGGTGAATATCTGGGAGAGGACGATATCGTGCGTTTTGATGATCGTTATGGACGCGTGGCTTCCTAGCGGGGCCCCGAAGCCGCTGCCGCTTCATCAGGAGAAAGGCGCATGCGCGCAGAGATACGTTATTTATGGCAGCACCGCGAAAAACCCACGACCTTAAAACGCGCGCTTATTCTGATCGCTAAACGCCTGCTCAACGTCTACCCCCTGCTGCGCATCTTGTGGCGTATCCAGCGCTTCCGATCAAAAGGCGCGACCATCGGCACGCTCTGTGTCCTGGGGGAGATCAGCTATTCCGCCTCCCTTAAAAATCTTGTTGTCGGAGATCACTGCTCCGTGGGGAGCTGTGAATTATTCCTGCACGATACGATACAGATTGGGAACTTCGTGACGATCAATGGCGGTGTCAAACTCATCTCGGCATCGCATCGATTGACCGACCCGCTTTGGCGACATAAAAAAAGCCCGATACATATTGGCGATTACGCATGGATCGCGACGAACTCCATCATTCTTCCCGGCGTTCGCATCGGCAGAGGGGCGGTAGTCGGCGCTGGCGCCGTGGTTCGGGAAAACGTCCCGGATTACGGGATCGTTACCGGCAACCCCGCCACCCTTGAAACACACCAAAGAACCAGCGACCTGCATTATTATCCAGCGCTCTTCAATGCCCCTTTTGAAGCCTGGATCGGCAAGAATCTCGTGCGCTCATGATATTTGCCTATCCGGGATAGCCATGAAAATCACCGTACTGGTGCCCACCTATCGCCGCCCGGCGGACTTGGCCCGCTGCCTGGAGGCGCTGTCCCGGCAAGAACGCGGTGCCGACGAGGTGATCGTCGTCGCCCGCGCCGACGACCAGGAAAGTTGGCACGTTCTCGCGCCGTGGCGCCTCAAACTGCCCTTGGTGGCCATTGAAGTGTACGCGCCTGGACAAGTACACGCGCTGAACGCCGGAATCCAACGGGCAACGGCGGCAGATATCATCTCGATTACCGATGACGACGCCGCTCCACATCCCGACTGGCTTTCCCGCATCGAAGCCCATTTTATCCGAGACCCCACCATTGGCGGCGTTGGTGGCAGAGACTGGGTACATCAGGGAGGAGGCATTGAGGACGATTCTCGCGCCGTGGTGGGCAAAGTGGAATGGTACGGGCGCGTTATCGGCAATCATCACCTGGGGGTCGGCGAAGCACGCTATGTCGACGTGCTCAAAGGTGCAAACATGAGCTATCGGACCACGGCCATTGCCGGCCTGAAATTCGACGAATCGCTCCGTGGTACCGGCGCCCAGGTGCATAATGACTTGAGCTTTTCGTTGGAGGTCCGTCGCAAGGGTTGGAAACTCCTTTACGACCCACTCGTCGCCATCGACCATTACCCGGCCGAGCGATTTGATGAGGATAAACGGGCCACCGTGCACATCCCGGCGTTAACCAACGCAACACACAACGAGACCGTCGCGCTTTTGCGTTACCTAACCCCCATACAGAGACCCATTTTCATGGGCTGGGCACTACTGATCGGGACGCGGGTTGCTCCGGGCATCTTACAGATGCTACGCCTCCAGATTCACCGCACCCCCTCAGTCAGCATATTTTGGGCCGTTCAGGCGGGCCGCGGCGCGGGATGGCGCACCTGGCGACAGGCGTATAAGGCGGGCAAAGGCGCTCACTCTTCGGAACGATGATGGGTTGGTTTTCACCTCACGGCGCTTTATCGTGAGCGTACAGCACCCCGGCTTACAGCAGAAGTTTATAGAACCGCACGCGCCCCAGTAGAACGGCATGATCGAACGGTGATTCCGGACCATGAAAAAGCAGTATATCTGGCAAACCTGCTTTCCATCACTGGAAGATGCAAGGCCGATCATAGGCCGTGGATCGAGTGCCACAACCGTCACCGGCCACATCAGGCGCTGAGAATGAAAACCCCAGCGGAAATGTATAAATTTAGTGACATACCTATGCAGATTCCGGTAGATCATTACATGCTCACAGAGTGTTCATTTACCACCCAACACCGCCATGATTCAAAACGGAACACGTTTTAGGTCTTCTATAAATTTTTTCGGTTCTTGTTTTATTATTTCCCTATAGCCATCAAACTCTAAGCTAGCTTCTTGGAAGTTATCTAAAATATCAAATATTTTAGATATAATGTGTGGAATATTTTCGGATGACTCATCGAACTTATATTTTTCATGAATAGGGACATCCTCGTAATATCTTGCAGAACCTCTTTTCCCCGTTATAACGCAACAGCCTAAAATTGCCGCCTCTCTCGGGATTCTGTCTTTCCCCGGATGACTTCCGAAGTCAATATAGCACTTTGCCTTCTGGAGTGTTCCTATGACTTGACTTCTGCTCATATTGATCAGTGGAATAAATTCAACCCCTTCCGCAGAAGAAATTATTTTTTTCGTAAAGGCTGACCCTTTCTTTGGATTGTACGCCACAATGTTTTCCTTTTCTTGATGAACACCACCCAAATTTATATAATCCATATTAATATAGTCAGATAGGTAATAAGCCGGACTTAGACCTTTAAAATGGTCAACACCACTAACCGACTGAAACATATATAGGTCGGCAAAATTAAGCAGTTTATCATTTCTATAGTCGTACTTTCTATACAGAACCTCTAGGTTATAGATGTCAACTATTGGTTTTCCTGTGACCATTTTTGACAACTTATTTATTGCACGAGAGAATATAAAATCTGTTCTTTTTACTCGGTAGGTGTAATAATTATCCACACTTA
>JAKCBU010000067.1 GCA_021839095.1 Pseudomonadota bacterium
TCCGATCTGCCGCGGACTGGCGCCGAGGAATACGCTGGCCAACGAAAACCCCTGACAGAATCGCCGCCAGCAGGACAAGGATAATCCCAATATCCACACCAGAGGCGGTCAATTAGACTTTGCCGCCAGAGACCGTAGCCGCCTCCGGATAATCTACCTGTTCACGCAGTTCTTTGCCCGGCTTGAAGTGAGGGACCCGCTTCTCGGGCACCAAAACCGGCTCACCGGTTTTCGGATTGCGTCCCTGCTTGGCCGGACGCACATGCATCGAAAAACTGCCAAAGCCGCGGATTTCGATGCGCTCACCTTCAGCCAAAGCATCACTGAGGTAATCCAGCACCTGACGGGCGGCCACCTCGACATCGCGCACACTCAAATGCGGATACTGGGCGCTTATGTTCTTGATCAGTTCTGATTTAGTCATATTTTTGCTTCTTAAATGATTGAAGAATGGACGAATGACAGGTCATCCCGACAAGCCGGACAGGAAAAGGAGAGAAATCAACCCTCCTCCCCCTGCTTGCGCTTGAGCTGTTCCTTGATGAGATCACCCAAACTGGTGGTGCCCGTCGCGGCACTACGCGCATACTGCTGGACCATTGCGGCCTGGTCTTCCTGGGAAGCAACGGCTTCCCGGGCCTTGGTGCTGAGGGTCAAGGTACGGTTCTTGCGGTCCACCATGGCGATGCTGACCTCGACCTTCCCCCCCGCGGACAAGGATTGACCACGAGCCCATTCACGCTGCGGCAGGAAGCCTTCCACCCCTTCGGCCACGCGGATCACCGCGCCACGATTGTCGACAGAAAGTACTTCACCTTCGACCAGGGCGCCTTTTTCGTTGGCCACCACAAACTGAATGAAGGGATCGGTTTCCATCTGCTTGATACCCAGGCTGATGCGCTCCCGTTCGGGATCGATGCTCAGGACCACGGCATCCAGAGTGTCGCCTTTCTTGAAGTCGCGCACCGCCTCTTCACCGGTACGATCCCAGGCCAGATCGGAAAGATGGATCAAGCCATCGATACCGCCATCCAGACCGACGAACACGCCGAAATCGGTAATGCTCTTGATCTGACCGGAAACCCGATCGCCCTTCTGGAAGTTCTGCGCGAAGTCGTCCCACGGGTTGGGCAGGCACTGCTTGATACCCAGAGAAATACGGCGGCGTTCTTCGTCGATATCCAGGATCATCACCTCGACCTCCTGGCCCACATGCAAGGCCTTGGCCGGATTGATATTCTTGTTGGTCCAGTCAATCTCGGAAACATGCACCAGACCTTCGACGCCCTCTTCGATCTCGACAAATGCGCCGTAGTCCGTGACGTTGGTGACCTTACCGAAAATCCGGGTGGCCTCCGGGTAACGGCGGGCGATATCGCGCCATGGGTCTTCACCCAACTGTTTCATACCCAGGGAGATACGGCCGCGCTCACGGTCGAATTTGAGCACCAGCACGCGCACTTCGCCACCCACGGTGACCACCTCGCTGGGATGCTTGACCCGGCGCCAACCCATATCGGTGATGTGCAGCAGGCCGTCGATGCCGCCCAGATCGATGAATGCGCCATAATCGGTGAGATTCTTGACCACGCCATCCAGGATCGCACCTTCCTGAATGCTCTCCAGCAGCGCGCCGCGTTCCACACTCTGTTCCTGCTCGACCACCGCGCGACGGGAAACCACCACGTTGTTGCGCTTGCGGTCCAGCTTGATGATTTTCATCTCCAGGTCTTTGCCTTCGAGATAGGCGACATCCCGTACCGGGCGCACGTCGACCAGCGAGCCAGGCAGGAAGGCGCGCACGCCGTCGATGCTGACCGTGAACCCCCCCTTCACCTTGCCGGTGAGGAAGCCATGCACCACGGCGTTGTCATTGAAAGACTTCTCCAGATCGACCCAGGTCTTGGCGCGGCGGGCTTTTTCGCGGGAGAGGCGGGTCTCGCCCATGCCATCTTCCACCAACTCCAGACAAACCTCCACGGAATCGCCTACCTTGACTTCGATCTCGCCTTCCGCATTGCGAAACTGCTCGGTGGGAATCGGTCCTTCGGACTTGAGGCCCACGTCGACGATGACAAAATCGTTATCGACGCGGGTCACGATGCCGGTGAGCAACTCGCCGGGCTTAAGGCCCTGGGTGCTCTGGCTTTCTTCAAACATCTCGGCAAAACTGGGTTCAACAAGCGTTTCAGCGTTAGGGGTGGTCATAAATTTCAGTAGGCCTCATTTACCGGGTGCGCCATGGGCGTCCCTTGAATCACTGCTCAATGCCATAAAATGGCGGTTTCAATTTTCCTGCAAAGTCGATTGCACCCAACCTTGCAGGACCCTGTATGTGTCGGAAACACTTTGTCCGCTGGTATCCAGGAGATGCGCACCGGGCGCGGGCCGGAGTGGTGCCACGCTACGTTGCTGATCCCGGGCGTCACGTTCCGCAATTTCCGCCACAACTGTGGCGAGATTAGCACTAATACCCTGTTCCATCAACTGATTCAGACGTCGTTTACCGCGTTCCTCAACACTGGCGGTGAGAAATACCTTGAGCGGCGCGTCCGGGAAAACCACGGTTCCCATATCCCGACCATCGGCCACCAGTCCCGGCGCCCGGCGAAAATCCCGCTGGCGTTGCAACAAGGCCGCGCGCACCATGGGAATTGCGGCGATCTGCGAGGTCAACGCGCTGATTTCCGGGGTGCGAATCTCCGCATCGACCGAGTCTCCCGCGAGCAGAACATGGGTTTCGTCCGCATCCCCCCGAAAGCTCAGCGGTAAGGCGCGAGCGAGGTCGGACAGCGCCGCTTCCTCATCTGCATGCAGCCCGGCCCGCTGGGCCGCCAGCGCCAACGCCCGATAAATCGCGCCGCTATCCAAGAGATGCCAGCCCAGATCACGCGCCAAAAGACGACCCAGCGTACCCTTACCGACACCACCGGGACCATCCAACGTGATGACAGGGATGACCTTCATGCGTCCGCCGCCACCAACAGTAGCCCGGCCTGCTGCGCCAGAGCGGGAAAGTTCGGAAAGGACGTAGCCACATTGGCGCAGTCGAGGATTTCGATGGCGTCCCGCGCCACCAGTGCCGCCATGGCGAAGGCCATCGCGACCCGGTGATCCCCGTGACTCTCTACACGGCCACCCCGCAGGGGCGATCCGTGGATGACGGCCCCATCCACGCGCTCTTCCACGGTGACCCCCATGGCACGCAGACCGCTGGCCATCACCGCAATGCGGTCACTTTCCTTGACACGCAGTTCTTCGGCGCCGGTAATCACCGTCTGCCCCTTCGCACATGCCGCCGCGATGAACAGCGCGGGAAACTCGTCGATGGCCAGAGATACCAGACGAGGAGGGATGACCATACCCTGCAGCGGCGCATGGCGGACGCGGATGTCGGCGACCGGCTCGCCGCCTACCTCGCGCAGCGCCGTCAGATCGATACGCGCACCCATGCGCGTGAGTATTTCAATGACGCCGGTACGCGTCGGGTTAATGCCTACTCCCGTTAAGGTAAGATCGGAGCCCGGCGCGATGGTGGCGCCGAGCAGGAAGAAAGCCGCGGAAGAAATATCACCCGGCACCTGCAGCGACTGCCCATGCAGGCGCCCACCTTGGCGTAGACAAGCGCGTGCGCCCAGTCGCTCGACCGGGTAACCGAACCCCCGCAACATCCGCTCGCTGTGATCACGGGTAGGCGCGGGCTCCGTCACGCAGGTCGGATCTTCGGCATACAACCCTGCCAGCAAGACGGCGGATTTGACCTGGGCACTGGCTACCGGCAGGACATAGTCGATGCCGCGCAGGGGCCGACCGTGAATCCGCAAGGGCGCCCTGCCATCCTGCGCGATGATTTCCGCGCCCATGGCCGCCAATGGCCTCAGCACCCGGTCCATAGGCCGCCTCTGCAGGCTGGCGTCGCCGATCAGGGTGCTGGGGAAGGACTGACCGGCCAATACACCCGCCAACAGACGCATGGCCGTGCCGGAGTTTCCGCAATCCAAAGGGACACCGGGGGCCCGTAATCCGTGCAAACCGACGCCCTGTATACGCAAGCGCCCATGATCCGGCCCCTCCATCTCTACCCCCATGGCGCGAAATGCGGCGATGGTGGCGAGCACGTCCGCCCCCTCCAGCAACCCTTCCACTTCGGTCACGCCTTCGGCCAGCGCACCAAGAATAACGGCACGATGGGAAATGGATTTATCACCCGGAATCGGCAAGCGGCCTCTGAGCTGACTGCCGGGATGGACGAGATATCTGGACATGATTCAGGAATGTACCGGAGGAAACTGAAACTGTTGACGACAGATGCGGCCGCGCGCGAGCAGGGCCTGCAGCGGACGCGCATCGCTACCGGCGAGCATCCGTTCGGCATCACCGAGTATGTTCTGCAGGTCTTTCAGACGCCGGCCGACCGCGGCGCGGTTTTCCCAAAGGATATCCGCCCAGAGATCGGGGTCCGAAGCCCCTATGCGGGTAAAGTCCCGGAGACCTCCGCCCGCGAGATGACGCAGCTCGGCAACCTGCTCCTCCAGCCCGGCCATGTAGGCAAAAGCCAGCAGATGCGGCAAATGGCTGGTGGCGGCCAGCGCGTTGTCGTGAATTTCCGGTGTCATCTGTGCGATCGTTGCGCCGAGACCTTCCCAGAAGCCGCGCACTTTCTCCAAAGCGGCGTTTCTCCGCCCGGGAAGCGGTGTCAATACCACTTGCGCGCCTTGATAAAGGCGCTTCCGCGCCGCCGCAAATCCGGTTTTTTCTCCGCCCACCAAAGGATGCCCGGCAATGAAACGCTCTCCCAGCAAGTGCTCCCCCAGTTGCGCAATCGGCACTTTGATGCTGGCGACATCACTCACCAGCGCCGTCGCCGATACGTGGCGAGCCACTTCGGGTAATTGCTGCAAGATGAGGTGCGGGGCGGTAGCCAAGAGTACCAGATCCGCATCTTGCAGCGCCGGTGCCAGCACATGGGTCAGACTGATCCGCCATCTCTTTACGGCCGGGCGCATCCGCCGTACGTCCTTCGCGTCCGCCACGACTCCAACAATGGAGCCGGCAAAGCCGTTGCTGCGCAGCGCCTTGGCGACGCTCCCTCCCATGAGGCCGAGGCCCACGATGGCAATACGCTGAAAGGGCGGAATCGACATCCTAGAGTTCGCGTCCGATGGCCTCGGCAATCTTACGCAGATCGCCCATGAGGGTCATCAGTTGTTGCGGGCTCAGGGCCTGATCGGCATCGCACCAGGCCTCCTCGGGACAAGGGTGCGACTCTACCAGCAAGCCATCCGCACCAGCCGCGATGGCCGCCTTGGACAACTGCGGCACAAGCCAGGCCTTACCGCCGGCGTGGCTCGGATCCACGATGACCGGCAGATGCGTCTCTCGTTTGAGCACCGGAATGGCCGTGACATCCAGCACATTGCGGTAAGCCGTCTCGAAGGTGCGGATACCGCGTTCGGCGAAGATGATCCGGTGGTTGCCATGCGCAGCGATATATTCGGCCGCCATGAGCCATTCCTGGATGGTGGCGCTCAAGCCGCGCTTGAGAATGACCGGCACATCCAGACGCCCAACCTCTTTGAGCAGGTCGAAGTTCTGCATGTTACGCGTGCCGATCTGAATGATGTCCACCCCTTTTTCGAGAAAAAGATCGATCTTACGGACATCCATCAGTTCGGTCACGATTGGCAGGCCGACGGCATCCGCTGCCGCCCGGAAATAGTCCAGACCTTCATCGCCCACCCCCTGAAAGGTGTAGGGGCTGGTACGGGGTTTGAAAGCCCCCCCGCGCATCAAGCGGCAGCCCGCCGCGCGGACGGCCTCCGCGGAGCTGCGCATCTGTTCCGGGGTTTCCACGGAACAGGGTCCGGCGATCACTTGAATCTGCCTACCACCGATGGGAACGCCACGCGCCTCGATCACGGTGTCGGTGGGTTTGAACTCGCGGCTGACGAGTTTGTAGGGCTTCAGAATAGGCATGACCTGTTCCACCGCGGGCAGGGATTCCAGTGCTCCCTCGGGCAACAAACGTTCATCCCCCAGCAGACCGACCACGGTACGTTCGGAACCGGTACTGACCATGGGCTGCAGACCGAACTGGCGGATACGCTCCAGCAACTGTTCCATCTGCTCTGCGGTGGCTTGCGGTTTGACAATGACGATCATGGAATTACAGGACCTCGCCCAGCATTTTTAAAAAGCGTTGGTTTTCCGCCGGCAGACCGACACTGACGCGCAGATGATCCGGCATGCCATAGGGGGCAAGCGGCCGGACGATCACACCACGACGCAGCAACGCGTCGTAGACACGCTGCCCGCCCCCTGGCACGGCAAAGGCGGTAAAGTTGCCTGCTGGCGGCAGGATTGTCAATCCAAGATGGCATAATCCGTCGCGAAGCATTTCGATACCTCGACGATTGTTGGCCAGGGTGGCCTGCAGATGGGCGCGGTCCGTCAGCGCGGCATGGGCCGCGACCTGCGCCAAGGTATTCACATTGAAGGGTTGCCGCACTCGCTCCAGCACCGCCATGAGATCGGGATGACC
>JAKCBU010000068.1 GCA_021839095.1 Pseudomonadota bacterium
GGTGAACATGATTTCCACCCAGCGCGCCTATGAGATCAACAGCAAGGCGGTGTCCACATCGGATTCCATGCTGCAGTATCTCACCCAGAATCTTTGAGGCGACGTGATGCGAGCATGCTGCGGTGAGTGCATGATTATGAATGGTTTCCTCGCAAAGGCGCGGCGTGGCGCAGTCCGTGCCGTCATGGCCGCCGGCTTGCTGCTCGGTCTCGGCGCCTGTGCCATGATGGAGAACCACCATAGTCTCAAGCCGTTGACGCCGCTGTCCATGCCGGCGGAGCCGGAATCTCTGGCCGCGCACCCCGCCAATGGGGCTATCTGGCAGACGGGAACCAATGTTTCCCTGTTCAATGACAACCGGGCCAATCGCATCGGTGATCTCATCACGGTGCTGATTCAGGAGAACTCCAGCGCCTCCAATAATACCAACACCGCCATCAACACCTCGGATTCGTTGAATGCGGCGCTGACGAATTTCTTTGGTATCACCCCCACCTTCGGCAGTGTGGCGGGTAATGCCTTCAGTCCCAGCATGGGGGCGACCAGCGGCCAGAAATATGGCGGTACCGGAGCCACGACGCAAAGTAATACCTTTACGGCGATGCTGGAGGTGACCGTGGTGCGGGTGCAGGGGAATGGCAATCTGGTGATTGAGGGGTCCAAAGAAGTGTTACTGAACGGCGGTCATGAATACATTCGGGTGGCCGGGGTCGTGCGGCCTGCGGATGTGACGCCGCAAAATACCATTCTCTCGACGCAGATTGCGGATGCGCGTGTGGAATATAGTGGTGACGGCAGTATTTATTCGGCGGCGCGGATGCCTTGGCTGGCGCGCTTTTTCCTGTCGCTGTGGCCGTTCTAGTGGATAAAGGTCCGATCATGAGAACATGGCGTTGGAAACGATTTCCGCTGATACTGCTCACCGTGACGCTGGCGGTCGGATATCTGGCCGCAGCGCACGCGGAAACGGTGCGTAATCTGGTGACGGTCGGCGGCGTGCGCAGCAACCAGTTGGTGGGTTACGGGCTGGTGGTGGGGTTGAACGGAACGGGCGACCAGGCGACCCAGGTGCCTTATACCACACAGTCCCTGCTCAACATGTTCCAGCGCCTCGGCATCAATCTGCCGGCTGCCGTGGCCACCAATCTGCAACCCAAGGATGTGGCCGCCGTGATCGTGACCGCCCACCTGCCGCCCTTTGCGCAGCCTGGGCAGACCATCAACGTCACGGTGTCGGCGGTCGGTAACGCCAGCAGCCTGGCGGGGGGAACCCTGCTGATGACGCCGTTGAAGGGTGCGGATGGGCAGACTTATGCCGTCGCCCAGGGCAATCTGATCGTCAGCGGTTTCGGGGCCAGCAGCAACGGCGCTTCGGCACAGGTCAACGTGACGACGGCGGGTACCATCCCCAACGGGGCGAACGTGGAGCGCACGGTCACCAATGGATTCGACCGTGCCGGGCCCATGACCCTGGAACTGCATACCCCGAGCTTTACCACCGCCGCGCGGATTGCGGACGTCATCAATCGGCAACTGGGCTACGGGATCGCCGAGGCGATGAACGCCGGGGAAGTGGTGGTGCAGGCGCCGGCATCCCCGGGGGCGCGGGTGACCTTCCTTTCCGAGATCGAGAATCTGGATGTCATCCCGGAAACCCCGCTTGCCAAGGTGGTTATTGATGCACGCAGCGGAACCGTGGTGCTGGGCCAGAATGTGACTCTGGGCGCTTGTGCCGTCGCCCATGGCAGCCTTTCGGTCACCATCTCCCAGAAGTATCTGGTCAGTCAACCGAATCCGCTGGGGGCTGGACAGACGGTCGTCATTCCGCAAGCCAGTGTGAACATTAAACAGTCCAACGCCAAGCTCCTGATGTTCAAGCCAGGCGTCAGTCTGGAGGCCGTCGTGCGGGCTTTGAACGCGGTGGGCGCGACGCCCACCGACCTGATCGCCATACTGCAGGCCATGAAGGCCGCAGGCGCGTTGCATGCGCAACTGGAGGTGGTATGAGCGGCCCCGTGAGCTTCAGCGCCGGTACCCGGGCGGTGGATGTCAATCCTAAGGCGGCGACCGCGGCCGCCAGCGACGCCCTGAATTTCTCGGGTCTGGCGCGCCTGCGCAGTGATGCGCGGGCGCACGACCCTCAGTCTATCCTGGCGGTCGCCAAACAGTTTGAGGCGGTGCTGATGCAGCAAATGCTCTCGGCGATGTCCGCCACTTCATTCGGCTCCGATCTCACCGGGAAAAATGCCGGACCATTGTTTAAATCGTTGTTCAACCAGCAGATCGCGCAAACCGTCAGCCAGGGTCGGGGGATGGGTATCGCGCAGACGCTCGCCCAGGAAATCGCCAGCCGTTACCACTTGCACTGGGGTGAGGGGGAAAAGACGATGCCGGCAGGCGCTGGAGGCGGAATGCCCGTTCCGGTGCGCAACGCAGCAGTCCAGCCACCCCTCACCGCCTCTATGCAATCCTGGGCCAAGCCGTCGCAGACGCTGGTGCAGCAGGCTACCGCCTTTGTCGCCGCCATTCTGCCCGCCGTACAGTCCGCCGCGCGGAAACTGGGTGTCGCGCCCAAGGCCATCATCGCTCAGGCCGCTCTGGAAACCGGCTGGGGCAGTCATGTGGCGGGAAACAATCTCTTCGGTATAAAGGAAACGGATGGCTGGCCGGGGCCGTGGGTGCGCAGTGTGACGCACGAATTCGCGGATGGCGTGAATCAGGTGGAAACGGCCGCTTTCCGCGCCTATGGCAGTGTGACGGCCAGCGTGCAGAATTACGTCCATGTGTTGCTCGATAGTCCACGTTATCAGTCAGCGCTGGGGCAGGGAAGTAATGTCGCGGCTTTCGCGGCGGCGCTGCAGCGGGGCGGATATGCCAGCGATCCACAATATGCCAGCAAGCTGGTGGCCGTGGCGGGCAGTCCATTGATGGATCAGGTGATGGCCGGGTTTTCCCGAGACGCTGCCGGGGGCTAAACTCCGGCGGTTTTTGTGTCGTTATAACGGAAAAGTGTATGTTTCCTGAACGCGTGGGAGAGGGCGGCATGGGCGAGGTGACCCCGGAACGGGATGAACTGGAGATGGTGCGGACGTTGACCTCCTTGTTGCAGCAGCAGAAGACGTGGCTGGCGCATGCCGACTGGGAACAAGACCTGCCCGATGCGGAGCGGAGAAATTCCCTGGTTTGGCGTCTGTCGAGACTGCGTGCGGAAGTGACCGGGAACGCGGCATCCGCTCCGGATCTGCGTCAGGCGGTGTGCGGTTTGCAGGAAGCCTATAGCGAACTGGATCACGCCTTGCGCCTTGCCAGTGTGGCATTGCAGGAGGCACTGGCGCTTCTGCGGGGGCAGAAAACCGCCGTATATGGTGATCGCGCCAATCCGGGCCGTTCCTTGGGGAGTGCGTAAGATGTCGGGAATCAGCGGAATCGTCAATACAGCGCTTACGGGATTGCAAGCCGCGCAAAATGCCTTACAGGTGACCGGCAATAACATCGCCAACGTCAACACGCCCGGTTATAGTCAGGAAAACGTAGTGCAGTCTACCACCACCCCCACTTTTGTGGGGGGGCAGTACTATGGCAACGGCACCCAGATCACGACGGTGCAGCGAAGCTACAGCAGTTTTTTGCAAGGGCAGGTATGGTCGGCGACCGCCAGCGCGAGTGGCCAAGCCACGCTTTCCAGTTCACTGCAACAGATCCTCGGGATACTCCATAACGGCGGCATCAGTTCGCAGGTCAGCCAGTTTTTTTCTGGTGTGGCACAGGTGGCGGCCAGTCCCAGCGATATTCCCGCGCGTCAGGGTATGCTCAGCAACGCCCAGAATCTCAGCCAGACCTTCCAGTCCCTCGGTCAGCAATTGCGCAGCATCGGCGCCGGGGTCAATCAGCAAATCGGCCAGGCGGTCACCCAGATCAATGATCTCAGCCAGCAGATCGCCCAGTTGAATGCGCAGATCTCCACGTTGCAGGGCGCGGGTAACGGTACCGCCAACGACCTTCTCGATCAGCGCGATCAGCTCCTCACCCAGTTGAATGGTCAGGTGGGCGTGCAAGTGCTGCATCAGCGCAACAGTCAGATCAACGTTTACCTCAGCAACGGGCAGGTGCTGGTGGCGGGCAGCAAATCCTTCAACCTCAAGGCTCAGCCCGGTGCCTACAATCAGCAGACCATGGAGGTCGCCTACGCCAACAATGGCGCTATGATCAGTCATCACCTCAGCGGCGGCACCCTCGGTGGCCTGCTGCAGTTCCGCAGCCAGTCCCTCAACCCTGCCGAGAACGGCTTGGGACAGCTGGCCGACGGTCTGTCGGCGGCCCTCAACGCGCAGCAGGCGCAGGGGCTGAATCTCAACGGCGGCAGCGGCACGGCGCTCTTTGCCACGGGCGCTGTGCAGATCTTTGCCAATCAGGCGAATGCGGGTAGTGCGACCATCAGCGGCAGCATCACCAATGCCGCCGCGCTGACCGCCTCCGATTATATTCTGAAGGATGCGGGCGGCGGTAACTGGACGCTGGCGGATCGCGGCAGCGGACAGGTAGTGGCCACCACCAGCGGCAGCGTCAGCAGCGGCGTGACCACCTTGAACTTCGGGAGCTCAGGCTTCAGCGTCAGTGTCTCCGGCGCGGTCTCCGGCGATAGCTTTCTCATCGAACCCACCCGCCTGGGCGCCAGCGGTATGCAGACCGTGATGACCGATCCTTCGGGCATCGCCGCCGCCAGTCCCTATGTCAGTAGTCCAGGGCAAATGGTCAGCGGCAGCCTGACCAATACCAACCTTGGCAATATGACCCTGTCGGCGGGTCAGTATGTGAGTGGCGTGGGCTCCGGTGCGGTGCTGGTCTCCGGACTGGCCAGTTTCCCGACGCCATTGCAGGTCACCTTCACGCAGGGTGGGTCGGGCCATGCCGCCGTCAGTTTTCAGATCAGCTCGGGGAGTGGGGGCACCGGAATCATCGCCAGCGGTAGCGTTATCCTGAGCGGACCGGGCACCAGCATCGCCATTCAGAATCCCAATCCGCCCGGCGGTTACTGGCAGGTGAATCTCAGCGGCAGTCTGGCGGCATCGGGTGACGCCTTTACCCTCAGTCCCGGTGGCGTGGGTAGTAACGGCAATGCGCAGGCCATGGCCGCGCTGGCCACCGGCAAGACCATGAATAACGGTACTACGACCTTCAATGGCAGCGCGGCGCAATGGATCACGCAAATGGCCTCCCAGGCCGGACAGGCGCAGACCAGCGCCCGGGCGCAAGCGGCGGTCCTGCAGCAGGCCCAGGCTTCCCAGCAGTCGGTGTCCGGGGTTAACCTCAACCAGGAGGCCGCCAACCTGATCCTCTATCAGCAGAGCTATCAGGCCGCCGCCAAAGCCATTGCGGTGGGAAACACGCTGTTCGCGTCCCTCATTCAGGCCCTCTAAGGAGATCAACATGCGTGTCAGCACTTCCGAGATCTTTCAAAGCAGTCTGAGCGGCATGCTGAACCAGCAGAGCACGTTGAACGCGCTCAGTCAGCAGCTCTCCACCGGCAATGCGTTGATCGATCCGGCGAGCAATCCGGTGGCCAATGCCCAGGTGCTCAATCTCAACAGTCAGATCGCCCATCTCAACAGCTACCAGCAGAGCAATCAGTATGCCCAGCAGAGTCTGCAACTGAGTTCCAGCACCCTGCAGGGGGTGGGTACCCTGGTCGACCAGGTGCGGCAACTGGCGGTGCAGATGAACAACGCCACCGTCAGTCCCAGCGATTTGCAGAATGCGGTGACTACCATGCAGGGCAACTTGCAGCAACTGGTGCAGATGGCGAACACCCAGAATGCCAATGGCGCCTATATCTTTGCGGGTTCGCAATCAGGTGTTACGCCATTTCAGTTGCAGAGTAATAACCAGGTGCAGTATGTGGGCGATTCCGGCCAAAAGACGCTGGAGATCGGACCGGGGTTGACGGTGCCGGTGTCGCAGGCGGGGAATTCGGTTTTTATGAATATCCCGGCGGGAAATGGCAGTTTTACGGTGACGGCGTCGAGCGGCAACTACCAGATTCCGGCGGGCGGCACCGCCATCGATGTGGGCACCACCACCCTGGGACCGGGAAGCGTTTTGAATCAGGTCGCCGCCAACGCCGCGTTCGTGGCGGATGGCGCGCAGTATCAGGTGACGATCAGCAATAACGGCTCCAGCGGACTGACCTATAGTGTGAGCAGTGGCACGGGGCAGGTGGGTTCATCGGGCTGGAGCGGCAGTTCCGGGACGGTGGTCTCCGGCAGCTACGCGCCGGGCCAGAGCATAGCCATTCCCAGCGCACCCGGAGGCAGCCCCTTTATCAGCGTGCCCGCCAACGGACAGCCGGGCATCGGGCAGAGCGCTTCGTTTACCCTCGCCGCCGCTCAGCCGCAAAGCCTGTTTCAGACTTTTAGTAACCTCATCACGGCCTTTCAGGCCGGTGGGGGGTCGCCGGGCGCCAGATC
>JAKCBU010000069.1 GCA_021839095.1 Pseudomonadota bacterium
GCCATCTGCACGGCCCGCCAGGCGGCGTTGCGTCCGGCATCATCCCCGTCGAAACAGAGCACGACTTCCGCCGCTGCCCGAAAGAGCATTTCCAACTGGCCATCCCCCAAGGCGGTTCCGCTGGCGGCTACCGCATAGTCAATCCCCGCCTGATGCAAGGTAATGACGTCCAGGTAGCCTTCCACCAGCAAAACACGACCGGTGCGCCGCAAACCTTCTTTGGCCTGATGCAGGCCATAGAGCACCCGGCCCTTGTGGTAAATCGCACTTTCCGGCGAGTTGAGATATTTGGGTTCATGACCATCGAGACTCCGCCCCGCCAGACCCACGGCCTGTCCGCGCCCATCACGAATCGGAAAAATCACCCGGCCACGAAAACGGTCATAGATCGAATCATCCCCGCGTCTGCCAACCAGCCCTACGCCCAGCAGTTGCCGGTGGACTGATGCCTCCCTACCCAGTCTCTGGCTGAGGAACTGGGCCATGGGAGGTGCATAGCCCAGTTCAAAGCGGGCGATCATGTCAGCGCTCAACCCTCGGCTCTGCAAATATTCCTGTGCCTGCGCATATTCAGCGAGCGCCGATTGGTAAAGGACGATGGCCTTTTCCAGAACGGCGCGCAGTGGCCGAAGGTCTTCCCGCGCAACGGCAGGATTGTCTTCCGGCAACGCGATGCCCGCCTCCTCCGCCAGCATTTTCACCGCCTCAGGGAAGGAAAGCCGGTCATAGGCCATCAGGAACCCGATAGCGTTGCCATGGGCGTGGCAACCGAAACAATAGTAAATCTGTTTTTCAGCACTGACCGAAAAAGAAGGGCTCTTTTCCTGATGGAATGGGCAGCAGGCCCAGTAGTCCTTACCTTTTTTTTTCAGGGGCACGCGGCTGTCGATAAGGTGCACCAGATCGCTATGCGCCAGTACGGCATCCATGAACGCGGGAGAGAAGCTGGCCATGAATCAGCGTAACTCCAACTCGCTGACACCACCACCGCCATGCTCCGGCCGCGCCATGCGCCATTGGCTGACCCGTGGGTCCTGCTCGGCGAATTCACGCACCATCTCGGCCAGCACACCGTTCCCCTTGCCATGCAGAATGTCGACCTGCTGGCGACCGGCAGCCACTGCCCCGTCCACATGACGGCGTAACGCCGTCCAGGCATCTTCCCGAAGCTGCCCGCGCAAATCCAAGCGCCAGGGGTGGTCTTCCGGCGTTGCGTACCGGGTACCCCCTTTCTCCTTGGGGAGTTGCAAAGCAGCGTCGACGGCGAACCGGGCTGCAGGGATCCAAAGCTGTTTGCCTCGCAGTTGAATCTGCACCCGTTGCCGTGCGGGGTCCACACGCAACACCTGCGTCACTTGCCGGAGCGGCAAAAATAGACCCTTGGCGCCCACGGCAGGCAAACCATTCGCGTGCGGCTCTTCCACCCGAAAAGGGGCGCTCAGGCGCTGCAAGGTCGCCGATGCGGCTTGCGTATCCCGTCCCGACTTGAGCGCGGCGATGGTCTCCCGGACCTGTTGACGTGCCGCCGTCAGAATACTCTCCCATTCCGCACGTGCCGCGGTAGCGGCTTTGTCGCGCTCCCGGCGTGCCGCCTCCAACTCGTGCTCCAGGCGTCTAGCGGATCTCGCCGCTTCATCACCCACCCGCTCGGCCTCCTCCATGGCCCGCTGTGCGGCCAGCAGTAACCCCTCCCGCTGCGCTTCCCAACGCGCCCAGTCCTCGCGATCACTGGCGTGGAGCGCCTCGGCACGGGTCATAAGCGATGCTGGCATGCCCTCCCGGCGAGCGATGGCCAAACCATGACTGGCTCCTCCTACCCCCCATTGCAAACGGTAAGTAGGTGCCAACCGTTCTGCATCGAATCCCATGCCCGCCAGTGCTACCCCCTCACGGCCCAGCGCATAACGTGTCATCGCCTCGAGGTGGCTGGTGAGCAGGGTGCAGGCTTTCATCTCCAACAGCGTCTCCGCCACGGCCTGGGCCAGCGCACCCCCCTCCCGTGGATCGGTTCCATTACCCAATTCATCCAGAAGCACCAGGCTATTGGCGTCGGCATGCTCCAGCACCCCGATCAAACGCCGCACCTGTGCCGAAAAAGTGGACAAATCCGCATGAATGTCCTGGGCATCACCAATCACCGCGAAACACTTCTGGAAATAGCCCAGAGTACCCTCCGCCGTCACCGGCAACCCCATGTAGGCGAGTAGATGGTTGAGTCCCACCGCTTTCAGGAGGGCGGTCTTGCCTCCCGTATTCGGGCCGGTAATCACCAACTGCCCCACCGCGCCGCCCAGACGCACGGTGTTACCCACCACCTGTCCCGGATGGCGCAAACAGAGCAGCGGATGACGTAACGCGCGCAGATCAAATGCCGCCACCACATCCACCCGGGGCAAAATCCCCCCGTAGGCATTTCCCAGCGCCAACCCCGCTCGCACCGCATCCAGGCGGCCAATATGCCGCAAGGCCGTGATCATGCCGGGCGCAACCTCCCCAACGGCAGCGGTCAGGACACGAAGAATGCGCTCCTGTTCCCGCATCTCGGCACATCGGTCCTGAACCAACTGGTTGTTCAGATCAACCGCGGCAAACGGTTCCACAAAAAGCGTTTCGCCACTCGCCGATCGATCGTGGACGATCGCCTTGATCCGTCCCTTGTGACTGGCCTTGAGCGGCAACACGTAACGGTCATTACGCTGGACAATGACCTGATCCTGCCAATAGTCCTGCCAGTCCGGGTTACGCAGAACGCTCTGCAAGAAACGCTGCAGTTCACCGCGACTGGTGCGCAAGCGTTGGCGCAGAAGTGCCAGATCAGGGCTGGCCGTATCGAGTATCTCGCCCTCCTCATCCAGCGCCATGCCGAGACTGCGCAATAACATCGCCGGGGGATCCAGGTCCGCCGCCAGCGTGGTCAGGAAATCCTCCGTCTGGCGTAGAGCGGCAGCATAGGCTTTCTGCGCAATCAATATCGAGAAAATGGCACGCAGATCCCGGCCACTGAGCCCAGCACCGGAACGCTGGGCCAGATCCAGCAGGGCGTCCACGTCGGGCAGATCAGGCGTAGGGAGGGGAGAACCGGAGGTGACACGTTGCGACAGGCATTGCGACCAGGTCAAACGATCCTGAATTTCCGCACAGGTCACCCACGGCACGATCGCCGCTACATACCGTCGACCATATAGATGGCTGCAATGCCGCGACCACCCCGCCCGGATATCATCGGCGTCCAGCGCCCGCCAGAAACTGTCCTGCCAGGGCACCCTCTCGACCGAAGCCGCGCCCCCGTCCATTAGTGGCTAAGGCGGGCCTTTACTTTGTCCGCCACCACGGCCATGTCGGCCCGTCCCTGCATGTGCGGGCGCAGTGCGGCAAGAACCTTACCCATGTCCTTAGGACCGTTGGCCGCCACTGTCGACACGGCCTCACCGATCAAGGTGTCGATTTCTGCAGGCGATAGGGCCTCCGGTAGATACACCGCGAGAAAGGCGACCTCCGATTCTTCTTTTTCTGCCAGGTCGGGACGACCGCCGGCCATGAATTGACTGGCGGAATCCTTGCGTTGCTTGATCAGTTTGTCGACGATACTCCACATCTCGGGATCGTCAAGCGTACGGCGTTCGTCAATTTCGCGCTGCTTTATCGCCGCCAGGAGCATACGAATCGTCACCAGACGCTCGGCTTCCCGGGCGCGCATGGCCGATTTCATATCCTCCTGGATGCGCTCGCGCAATGTCATCAGTAGAGCCGCACCAAACGCAGCGACTGGCGACGCATGCGCTTCAGGGCACGCTTACGGGCAGCGGCAGCCTTGCGCTTACGCTCTTCCGTAGGTTTTTCGTAGAACTCGCGGCGCCGCACCTCGGTGAGCACACCGGCCTTTTCACAGGAGCGTTTGAAGCGCCGCAACGCGACTTCGAATGGCTCATTCTCTTTGACACGAACAGTTGGCATAGAAAGATTCTCGACCTCATAGGGCAAGGGTAACAGGAAGGGGAGGATTATAGGCAGATCAAGGAGTAGAGTCAAAAAGCCGAGGGGGGTCCGCAGGATCGGCCGCGCAGGCGCATCCCAACGGCAAACCCCTTGAACGCACGGTTGCTAAAATGGCGAGACATCATGTTGCAAAGCCTTGACAGGTGGTTCAAAAAGAATTCTAATATACCCAAGGTGGGAGCCGCCTCATAAAAATCAGAATTCAGGATGTTTTCAGTCTTCTATAATTTTTGGTGTGGAATCAGAGGGGGCCGCAATGCACACTGAAGCCAGAGAATTAACCGGTTCAGATATTCCCGATGTGGCGCCCATCATGGATCCACCACCTCTCGATGATTTCATCGCCGAGGAAGAACGTGGCCCCTTTCTGAGCCAGAAGCAGGAATCACAGTTGATTCGCCGCCTGCGCCGGGGAGACGAGTGCGCACGCGCCACCCTTATTTCCGCGCACATGCCCCTGGTCCGGGCAGTCGCTCGCAGCTATCGCAACAAGGGCTTGAGCCAGGAAGACCTCCTTCAGGAGGGCTATATGGGCCTGCTGCGCGCCGCCGATCGCTTCCGGGAGGGCCTTGGCACACGCTTTTCCAGCTATGCGACCTGGTGGATCCGCGAAGGTATGCAACGCGCCCTCATCCGTTCCCGCTTTATCCGTCTGCCCGACTATCTCGCCAAGTCCTTGCATGCCTATCTGCAGCGCGAAGAGGAAGAAGGCGATGTCGATGCTCGCCGCGAGCAACGCCGCGAAGCCTTGGGCGTGCGTGAGAGTACCATGCGCGCCCTGGATTTCGCGGACATCCGCGTCTACTCCCTCGACGACGACTCGGATGAAGGACCGAGCCGCATCGAACAAGTAATCGGTGACGTCGCCGGCCCGGACAACGACTACGACCGCGATGCCATCTGCAGGGCGTTGCGCGTGCATGTGGCCGAACTTAACGAGAAACAACGGGAAGTCATGATGTTTCGCTACGGCATGTATGGCGGCGCGCCCATGACTCTGGAGGCCGTCGCCGAACGCATGGGTGTCAGTCGCGAGGCGGTCAGGCAACTGCAGGTGCGCGCATTGGCCCGCTTGCGTCAATCCCTGAGTGAGAGTGGTTGGGGCTCCTGACGCTCCGCCAACAGTTCCAGCAATCGTCGCAGAGCGCTCGCCCGGTGACTGTCGCGGTTTTTTTCCGCCGGGCTGAGTTGCGCCGCGCTCCTCTTTCCACCTTCCGGCCAGAATAGCGGGTCATACCCGAAACCACCCCTGCCTACCGGACGGACACCGATACGCCCCCGCCAAAAGCCCTGAGCAACGAGGGGCGCCGGGTCGGTCGGCGAATCCAAAAAGACCATGCAGCACACATAATGAGCGGCACGCGCGCGCCCCCGTACGCCGGCCAATGTTGCCAGCAGCTTGACGTTGTTGGCCGTATCATCGCTCTCGGGGCCCGCGTAGCGCGCGGAATAGAGTCCGGGGGCCCCCTGTAGAAAAGGCACGCAAAGACCAGAATCTTCGGCAAGCGCCGCCATACCGCTTTGCCGTGCCGCATGCCGTGCCTTCAGCAAGGCATTTTCGACAAAGGTCGTGCCCGTTTCCTCAATACTGGCAATACCCCGCTCTTTTTGCCCAACCACGACAAATCCATGGGCGGCGAGCACTGGCCGCAGTTCCCGTACCTTGCCCGGATTACCCGTGGCCAGCAACAGCGGGATCACGGATGGGCGTCCGGACACTCCTGGCGTTGACGCGCTACCAGTTCACCAATCCCCTTACGCGCCAACGCCAGCATTTCAGCCATTTGCCCCTCACTGAACACGGCCCCTTCCGCCGTACCCTGCACTTCGACGAAGGCACCCGCACCAGTCATCACCACGTTCATATCGACTTCAGCATGACTGTCTTCCGCATAGTCCAGATCCAGCACCGCACACCCCTGATATATACCCACGGACACCGCCGCCACCCAGTTCCGCAAGGGGTTATCCTGGATACGCCCCGCTACGCGCAAATGCTGTAGGGCATCAGCCACCGCCAGACAAGCACCCGTGATACTGGCGGTGCGGGTTCCGCCATCGGCCTGAAGGACATCACAGTCCACCCAAATGGTGCGTTCGCCCAGTGCGGACAAATCCACGGCGGCGCGCAAGCTGCGTCCGATGAGACGTTGAATTTCATGGGTACGTCCACCGACACGTCCTTTGGCCGATTCCCGCGCCACCCGCTCTCGGGTCGCCCGTGGCAGCATGCTGTATTCCGCCGTCACCCACCCCTTACCAGCGCCGCGCAAGAAAGGCGGCACCTTCTCTTCGACACTGGCGGTGCACAGTACCTTCGTGTCACCACAGGCGATCAGCACCGAACCTTCCGCGTGTTTGGTAAAATTTCTGGTGACCTCCACCGGACGCAGGGTGTCGGCATTTCTTCCACTGGGGCGTGTCATGGGCATCCTTAT